>CBEVZO010000813.1:0-2262 GCA_965554365.1 uncultured Anaerolineae bacterium | reverse complement strand
GGAACGGGAGTTGCGCTTCGTAGATGTAGCCGTCTTCGGTGGGGAAGGCTTGCCATGCCATTTCTGCGTTCGGTAGCCACGCCATTGCGATCCAGTCCCAGACTTGCGGACCTTGCGGCGTTTGCGCCAGCGTGAACTTAGAACTCATGCGTTGGCCGTGTCCTTCGCCGTCGATGTAGCCCCATAGTGTATCGTGTCCCCAAACCGAGGGGCCGATCTCTGGCTGCTCGAACACCGGATCGCGTACGCTTGCCGCGAGATACAGGTTATCGTCGTCCCACATGAATTGGATATCGAAGCTGTCCACATCTGGGCCGCGCCAGAGCGCCGCGCCGCGCAGGAACTGACGTTGCGTGTTGGCAGAGAAAACTGGTACGTCGGCCCATTCATCTAGATCGCCGTCAATGGTGGGCGGAGTCTCGGTGTGTGTAGCGATGAGGGTGGTTTGTTCGGCGGCGATTGCTTGCCGTTGATGCGCGACATAGAGCCAGTAGTCGCCGGTTTGGGGCAGGTCAAACATGATTTCGAGTACGTCGTCGTTGCCCAGGCTGTAGTATTTGCCAATGCTGAAATACGATTCGCCGGTCCAATCGCGCGCACGGAAATCAGGTTCGCCCGCGATTTCATCGCCGGATTCCGCTTCGACACGCACATAGGGACGCACAGCGGTTTCGGTGTAGTCCAGATAGCGCGACGCCAGCGGATCAGGTTGCACGACGAGCATCGCCATCAGCGCCTCGATGGTTGATTCGGCTCCGGCGTTCAGATTGACACGCCACTCCACCGGGCCGAGGATGCCATCATAGCAGCGCCCCGTGTCGGGATAGTAGGCTTGCACGCCCGCCATGTTGTTGCCGAAGAACCACGAGGCGGCTAACCCGGCAAAGCGCGCATAGTCATCTTTGCCCGTCGCGCGGTAGAGCGCCATGTAACCTTGTACGAGCATGTCCGTGCCGTAGGCGATCTGTTCCAGGCGGCGTGGCAGGATGCCGATCTCGCGGATGCGTTCAAACGCCAGTTGGCGCAGCATGAAGGTTTCTGCTTCTGCTGCCGCTGACGCGATCCAGTCTTCGCGTCCTAGCGTCATGCCTGCTTCTGCCAGCGCGTGTACTTGATGGCTGCCCCAGGCGTGCCAATAACCGGGCGCGCTGGTCATTACCGGGTGCATCCCAAAGGGGTAGTTCAGGCTGTCGCCCAGTTGATAGGCGGCGATGCCGTCGGCCACATGCTCGATGATCGTCTGCGTGCCGGGATTTGGCTCAGCGCGGTAGTAGGCGGTCAGCGCCAGCAGCATTACACTGGACGCATCCGCTGCGCCGCCCGGAATCCATGCCGGAATGCTGAAGCCGTGCAACTGGCTGTATTTACCGTAGTTGATCAGTACATTATCGGTCAGCGCAGTTTCGGTGCGCAGATACACGGTTTGTAACTCGGCGGCATACGCGGGATCGACATCTGCAAAGACGCGATAGCCTTCTGCCAGTGACCACAGACCGCGCATCGCCCACCAGCCGGTGAGTGTCTTATAACTGGTGTTGCCTCGGTCGTTGATCGTGCCGGTGTCGTCATACACGAAATTGTAGAATGCGCCGTCCTCAGCTTGCATGTAGATCACGAAGTTGAGGCATAGCCGCGCTTGATCCAGCGCACGGGTATCGCCGCTTTGCTCGTAGTACCACAGATAGACCAGCGCGGCACGCGCCACATCATCGACGGCGGCGATACCTTCGCCAGCAGCGTCTACCCATTCGTATTCGGGATATTCTGAATAGATGTGGACGAGCGCCACGTCCTGATCGCCAAACTGCACCGGCTCGGTGAGAAACAGCAGGTGATCGAGATTGACCAGTCCGTGACGCCACCCGTTATCCTGGGCGGTGGTGTGCGGTGGCTCAAAGGGCAGCAGGGTGATCGCGAGTGTGACCAGCAGCAATACTGTAATGCAACGTGTGATCGTCATTGGTTAACCCTTCACCGCACCCACATTCAGACCCTCAATAAAGTAGCGCTGCGCCGCGAAGAACAACATCAGGATCGGCGCGGCCATCATGGTTGCCATCGCCATCATGTAGTGCCACGGCGCCGTGTTTTTCGAGAGCGAACGCTGGAAGAACAGAATCGCCACGCTCATCGGGAACAACTGCGTGGTGTTCAGATAGATCAGCGGCGACTGGAAGTTGTTCCAGTTGCCCTGGAAGGCCAACACGCCAATTGCCAGAAACGCTGGTTTGACGAGCGGTAGCATGACAAAGAAGAACGTCT
>CBEVZO010000812.1:0-2263 GCA_965554365.1 uncultured Anaerolineae bacterium | reverse complement strand
ACCTCAAGGTTATAGCCCGCCCAATACACCGGGAACGCCGCCGCCCAGGGCAACACTAGCGTGAAGATCACGATTCCCACGTCAAACGTGGGTTGGCGGTTCAGGAAATCCCATAGGTTCGTCATCAAACGACTGGCGACAATTGCGCCTGTGACTAGCGTACCGAAGAACCATACCACGTAGATCGGCAGATTGTTGTAATCCTCGCCGTCTTCGCGGTGCGTGACAGTCGGATCGGCGGCGAAGGGCTGCGTACTCTCTTTCTCCACAAAGCTGCGACGCTCGAACATCACAAACACGCTCGCCACCATAACCGCCAACACAACCACCAGCAGAATCTCGCGCCAGGGCAGCGGCACATCACCGGGGAAGCGCAGCACTGCCGAGAAAATCAGGATAAACGCCAGCACCAACACCGGTAATCCGATCCACGTCAGCAGCCGCACAAAGACCCCCGCGTCGTACTCAGTGCGCACGGCGTATTCTTTGGTGTTGTTCGTGCCGAACTCGTGATCCTGTTGGCTGCGGATCGTCTCCTGCGGCCAAACATGATCGCTCACGCCCGTGTCCAGCCCCACCGGGCGGACAACGTCAATGATACACACGATCAATAGCGCCACGACCGCGCCCAGGATCAGCCCTGCCGTGAGCATATACAGCGCCGAGCGTCCATTGCTCAGCACCGCCATCAGGCCCGACGCCGCGCCCCGGTTGTCCCACAGAATGAAGCCCGACAGCGCCAGCGGCAGCCACAACGCCAGGAACACAGGAATCAGAATCCAGATCGGCGACGCGATGTACAGCGTCGGCGCGATGAACTGGCGGATCAGCCCAGTCAGCGGCAGCGCGAACAGCCCCGCGCCCACAAACAGAATCACATGCCCGATGACGCGTTGCAGTTCCGGCGCTTGCCATTCAAATGCACCTGCCGGTCGCCGTGCGATGCCGATATCTTGCGCAACACGCAGCAGCCAGAACAGCAGCACGAAGCTGCCGAAAATCACGACGTAGATGAACGCGACTTCTTTCGAGGCTAGCATCGCTATGAGCGACCCGGTGATCACCCACAGCCACATCGGGCGGCGCGGCTGCTCACCATCGACGTATTCCATCAGCGCATAGAGCAGCATCAGCGCGAAGAAAATCAGCGGGATGTCGTGGCGGATATAGCGCGTGTAATACAGCGTTTGCGGCGAGATCAGCAGCAGCACCGCCGCGATCACCGCACCCACACGTCCGATCCAGCGCCGGAACAACAGCGGGAACATGACCACCGCGATCCCCAACAGCGCGGGATACAAACGCGCCGTGAAGTCGTTGTCGCCAAAGAGATAGTACGACAGCGCGACCATGTGGAACAGCAGCGGGCCGTGCATCAACGGCGTGTGGTTAAACTCGCCGAATTCATACAACCGCCACGAGTAATAGGTGTGCAAGCTTTCGTCGTGACTCATCACCCGCAGGCCGAGGTCCACCAGCCGCGTGAGTACCGCCACCACGAAAATCAACGTGTAGGCGATAGTTTCCCAGTTCAGGGTATAGGCCCGCGTCAGCACCGCATTAAAGGCGCGCTCGTAGGAACCCTGCTCTTGATAGGTCTGTTCTTGTGATGCCATAAGCTCGTCTGCTGTCCCGTTGGTCTGCACTACACCCGCGATATACATGATCTATGAAATATATCAGGCTAATACGCTTATCGCGGATCGCCCGGCCCACATGGACCGGGCTACATACAAGCCGGACCGTAAAACGGCCCTCTCATCAGTCCCTTTAGTGGACTTCCGAGCATTTCGCAGCCGCCGCGTTTAGCTCGGCGGCGAACGTCATCCGCAACGCAAAATGTGTCACACTACCGTATCAGCACACCTCACCGCGCACGTTGTCTTGCGATCTACGCGCGACTAACCGCCAACGTCACACAGCGCGCGTTTTTAGTCCCTTTAGCTGACTTCCACGCTTTTCATGCTAGCCGCTGTGTTTTAACCGGCGGCGCACACGCCTCACAAACATTTAACCGTCTAACACCTTCACAAACCGGTAGCCGGTAATCTCGTACCCTAGCTGCGCGTAAAAACGGTGCGCCTCGTCTTTGCGCTTCATGCCGCTGACGAGGAACATTCTGCCGCAGTCATGCTCGCGCGCGAACTGCTCAGCGAACACCATTAGCGCCCGGCCCACGCCCAACCGCCGCACCTGCTGCTCCGTCACGATCACGTACACTTCCAAATCACGACCCACGACTTCCAGCCGTTCGCGGAGCCGT
>CBEVZO010000811.1:0-2265 GCA_965554365.1 uncultured Anaerolineae bacterium | reverse complement strand
GTTGGAGTATTTACCTCGTGGATCGTGTTGATTCTAGGGACAAGTGAGTAGTCCAGACCACAGCCAGCCTTCTCCGCCTTCGAACCGTATTCGATACCAATCCCCTTGTGCTGTGCCGCTGCCAACGAATGTGATTTCCAGTACATGATAGGTGCTGCCATCGGTTGTTTGCGTGATCACGTCATGCGTTGTGCCGGGGCCGCTACGAATGTTGTTCCCGGCAAAACTGGTACAGACCGCGAGTACCTCAGGAATGGTTCCTTCTTCGTTCACGCTGATGGCTGATAGGGGATGTGCATTACTGCCCAACCAGAGACTCGATCCGGCGCGATTATCCCAGGGATCGACCCAGGTATCCGTGGTGCGCACTTCAAAGTGCAGATGCGCACCACCTACACCTGTTGCTCCAGAAAGCGCCAACGGTTCAGTCAGATCGTCCACGTAGGTGTAATCTTCGGCTAGCACAGAGTGTAGATGTCCGTAGCCGGTATACCATACTTGAGTCGTGCCATTGATGATTACGATGTGTTCGAGCGTGATCGTGTTGCCATAGGAGTTGTTGCAATTTGGATATTCCTCTACACACTCACGAAATGTAGCCACCACCACACCAGGAGCCGCTGGATAAACAGGTGTGTCGATTGTGAGACCGCCCGGTTTTCCACCGATGTCCGTGCCTTCGTGTCCAACATAATTGCGTGGCGCGGAGAGTCCGGGACATGTTACATCAAAGTTGGCGGTAGTCCAGGGAGAATCGGTGTAGCAGGTGATGCTGCGCGCAGTATCCGGTAGAGGCCAGTATAGGAAGGGTTCGGGGAATGGTGAATCCACTGTGGGGGCGTTGTTTCCTTTTATCTGTGCGCTGAAGGTAGCTAATTCGTCTGTGCTGAGTGCGCTAAACACTTGCAGCGGATAGTATTCGAAACCTCGATCCGGCGGCAGTGTTGATCCCAGTTGTGCTTCAAACGAACGCACACGTTTGCTTGGAATATCCAACAGAAAGCCGATTTCCTGGGTCAGATTGAAGCCCAGAAACACGGTTGTGCCATCCGATAGTAGGGCGCTGCGTCCGCTAAGGCGTTCTAGCGGGACAAATGCAAAGTAATGCAGGGTTGAAGTCGCTATATCCAGTCGCCATGTTTTGACTGTATGCAAATGATTCAACAGCACACGTTCTAGCAACACAATATCGCCTTCCGGGGTCCATCCTACTGGGTCCAGATAGCCACGCGCGACGTTGAGTTCCTCGTCAAGCAGTAGTTGAGTTTCGCCGTTAGCGTTGTACAGTCGCACGCGGTAGCGCGGTGGGTCGATTTCTAGATAGGCGAATTGGGTGCGATCTGGGGACCACATCCCATGTTGAAAGCCGTAACTGTCTGCGGGCGGCTCAGTGATCGGTGCGGCGGACAAAGTATATACATCATAACCGGGTAGAGTTGCTGCAAAGTCCGCGAATGCCGGACCTAACACGGTGGTTGTGCTCGTTGTGACGGTGTGTGCAAAGAGTGTGTCGTTCCAGGCGAAAATGATAGCATCTTCGGTCGGGGTTTGAGCGGTAACGGGTGTTAGGTTGGTGACGATGAGGACAATCAGACAAGCGAAAAACAAGCGGAACATGCGTACCTCGATCACAGTTTTCGTTCAGTGTAGATCGTGTGCCAGGGGTATGCTTGCATCGTCAGGTAAACGGCGGGAATTGATTGGTTGGGGCAGCAGTTGACCCACTGCCCCTGGTGTTTCTAGATCATGCAGTCCTGCGTCAAATAGGTGACGAGGTCCGCCAACGGTGCGGTTGCCAGCGCGACTACTTTATCCGCGCCACCGTAGTACACATACGCGGTTCTGTCCAGCACGACCAGCCCTTGCGGGAACACCACATTAGGCACATCCCCGACCAGTTCATACGGGGCTTCTGGTTCCAGAATCGGTTCCGCTGTGCGGGCGATGACGCGGCGCGGATCATCCAGATCGAGCAACGCGGCCCCAGCACGGTAGACATGATCCATATCCACACCGTGATAGATCAGCAGCCAGCCTTCCGGCGTTTGGAGCGGTGGGCAGCTCGCCCCGATTTTTTTGGCTTCCCAGGGATACACTTGTGTCAGCAACTTGTGATCGTCGAGGTGGCGCAGATAGTCCGGCCAGAACTCCGGCCCTGGATCGAGCAGGTGATCCAGATCATCGAAGAACGCAATTTGAATATCTGATTCCGCGCGGTGGATCAAGATCAGCTTGCCGCCCACCATCTCTGGAAACAGAACCGCG
>CBEVZO010000810.1:0-2267 GCA_965554365.1 uncultured Anaerolineae bacterium | reverse complement strand
AACTGACGTTACGCACCTGAGGGGAATTTCCTGTCTGGACGGACAATCGGTTTCCCCTTGCAAAGGTGAGCAACTGCGTAACGTCAGTTACTGAACATTTTTCTGTGTGACTGCGTATAGTACTTTATAGGGCATTACAACATTCCTCGAAATTAGCATTATTGATATGGGTAGGTTTTCTATGGACGATACCCAACATCTGGTTCGCCGCGCACAAGATGGTGACGAACGAGCCGCTAGACAGCTTTTTGATCAGTTTAACTTGCGTACTTATCGTTTGGCGCTTGGTTTGCTCGGTGATGAGGCCGACGCCGAAGAGGTGGCGCAGGACGCTTTGACATATGCGTTGGTCAATATCACGCGTTATAAAGCGCACCTGAGCAGTTTTAGCACCTGGCTGCATACGATCACGGTCAGCCGTGCGCGTGATAAACGCCGTCGCAAAGTACTTCCCAGCATCCCGATGACACAGTGGCTCAGCATGGGTAATCAGATTCGCGATTACGGGCCGGGACCAGAATCGCATCTGATGCGTCGGGAGACTGAAGGTGGGTTGGTTGAAGCTCTGGATCAACTCAGTCCCAAACTCCGTGAGGCAATCGTGTTGCGATTTTATGGCGATTGCACGTATAAGGAGATGGGAGAGATTATGGGCTGCTCTCTGAATACGGCGCGCTCACGACTGCGCCTCGCAATCGAAAAGCTACGTGCCCAGTTGGGAGAAGAACGAGTTCGATGGTTGGCAACGGAAACCATCCGCTAAAGCACCCTCACTACGATGAGGTCACGCTTGAGGAGTACGTGCTGGGGCAGCTATTGCCAAACCAGGAGGCGGCGATCCGCCAACACCTGGAACAGTGTTCCCTGTGTCGTGTCAAAGTGGCCGAATATCGCAGTTTTTGTTGCGAGCTTTCCGGTGACTTGCAGCACGAACTTGATCGCGCCAAGCCCGGTCCTCAGTTGAGCTTCGATCATATTTCGACAGAGTGGCACAAGCCGCGCCGTCAATTCAATTTGCGCTATCGTCTGCAACCCCTGGTTCCCAGCATTTCATTGGCGCTGGTGGCGGTGCTGTTGGTAGGCGCATTCCTCTTTTTCTCAGCCAATGATACGGCGGCGTTGAGCCGTCTCGATATCACGAATACTTACGATGGCCCGCCGGCGATGATCGCTGCTTCAACGGAAAGTGGGTTGGTCGTGCTGCGCTTGGATGCAGGCGCACCGGAAGTTGTGCAGCACCTGAGCTATTCCGATGATCCGCGCAATCTGCGGTTTTCACCGGACGGACGTTGGTTGGCGTTCCAGGAAAAGCGTGTATTGCACGTACTGGAAGCTGCTGCTGACGGGGCGCACCACCAGATCGATGTGCAGGAAATGGCCGATTGGTCCTGGTCGCCGGATGGCACAATGCTGGCTTACACCGATGGCGCGGGAGAACTCGCGGTATTCGATGTGGCAACGCAAGTCTCGCGTGTCATTGCCCCGGCGGAAGAAGCCGCATGGGGCGCGCCAGTCTGGTCCGTAGACGGTCGGCAGTTGGCGTATGCGGTCGTGATGCCACTTCCGGCGGAAGGCGGACCTGTGCAGCGGCAGGGCCTTTGGCGCGCGGACCCGGTGACAGGCTATCGGGTGGAACTGGCGCGTAATCCTATTCCTGGTGAAGTGTTGTTGGTTCCTACGGCGTGGGTGACGGATGCTGCTCATTTGTTGGCGTGGGACGTGAATGCGGCGGTTGCGGGAGATGCGCCAGGGCTGTACTGGATCGATGTGGCGGCACATTTCATCGAGCAGATCGATGGGAAATCACTCGCGCAAGGGATGCAGTTGGCGTGGCCGGTGAGTGCGCAGAACATCACGCTCTCGGTGGCGCAGAACCGGCTGTTTGCGTTGGATTTGCAGCATCAGACGCGTGTGCCGTTGCCGGAGCAAATGGCCTGGCCGCAGACGATGCGGTGGGCGGCGAATGGCGAGTGCATGGCTTACACTATTACCGGGGCGGCTGAGGGCCGAGGGCTGTATATCTTCGCGCTGGATGAGCAAGCAGCACACCAAGTTACATTGCCCGAAGGCGCGTTAGAGAAGGCGGCGTTCTGGGTCGGTGCGGAGCATCTATTCGTGGTGCGTCAGGCTCCAGAGGCGGATTACTGTGAATTGTGGTTGGCCCCATTGACCACTGACACGCCACCGCAGCGCATTCTAACACATATGAGCCTGCCGGAAACACAGACGTTTAACGGTTGGCGGTGGGGCGATGTTATGGCGAGCCA
>CBEVZO010000809.1:0-2273 GCA_965554365.1 uncultured Anaerolineae bacterium | reverse complement strand
GACGATAGATACGACCTCCGCTAGTAACATAAGGCGTCTCGTGCCCTTCAGGAACATAAACAGCCAACACGGAATGGGTATCATTGATCCGAACGACCTGAGGAAAAACCAATGGCATGTGACTTAGCCGTTGCCGAATTGGATTAAGAACCTTTGCGATAGGATCGTTGACTGTAGAGTTGTCAAATCCACAGATATTGGAAGCTATATTGTGGTCGTCGGTCTCAATGCCTACGAAATACCAACCACCATAGGTATTAGCAAACGATGAAATACTTCGCTCGATTTTTTTGGATGCTGGAAATTGGCTCTTATACTCAACATAGAAACCTTCAGCGACTTGTTGATTGATTAACTCTTGGAGATCGCTCGAATCCAATTGATCGCCAATAGATTTCCCGAAAGGATTGTAAGCCATTTATTTTTTGCTCTCCAAGAACACAACCTTAAGTTGTTGAATGTACCACCCCGCCTACCCTTCCACACACGGCTCACTGTCACACACCGGCAGCAGCACCGTGAACACGGTTCCGTCGCCCAATATTCCAGTACTCAGCACCTCAATCACGCCGTTGTGCCGGTCAATGATCGCTTTGGCAATCGCCAGCCCTAGCCCGGTTCCCGACGCGCCGGAATCACGCCCGATCTGCCCCCGGAAAAAGCGCGTAAACAGCCGTTGGTGTTCCTCCGGCGGGATGCCAGGGCCAGTATCACACACACTGAACGTCACCCGGGGTGTGCCGTCGCGTACAACTGGCTGCGTGCGGACCGTCACGCGGCCCCCTTCCGGCGTATAATTGAACGCATTCGTGAGTAGAATACTAAGCACCTGCCCGATCAATCCCGGATCAGCTTGCGCAGCCAGCAACTCTGGCGCGGTGTCGCAATCCAGCACCAGGCCCTGGGTCTCCGCCATCACGCCGCGATCCGTCACGTATTCGCGCACCAACTGGTTCAGGTCGGTAGGACGCAGCCGCAGCGTGACACGATCTTGATCCAGGCGTGAGAGTGTCAGCAGGTCTTCGATCAGCATTTCCAGACGGTTTGTTTCGCGCGCCAGCACCTCGCCGTAGACTTCCGCACGTTCCGGGCGCATACCAAGCAAATCCAGGTACAATTTCAGGTTCGAGATCGGCGTGCGCAGTTCGTGCGAGACATTGGACACAAACTCGTCCTTGAGCAGCGTGAGTTTACGCAGATGCGCCATCGCCGCTTCGAGTTCCGCCGTCCGTTCGATCACGCGCTGTTCGAGTTCGTCGGCATACTCGCGCACCTGTTCGTGCAGATGTGCTTGATGCACCACAATCGCTAACTGCGCGGCGACCTGCTGCACGGCGTCCACGTCGTCGGCGCTGAAATGATGCGGTTCGTCATGCCCCAGACTTAACGTCCCGATCAGCGTGCCCTCATACCGCAGCGGCACATTGATCAGCGACCGAATGCCGCGCTTGATCATGGCTTGCAGTGTTGCACTGATCTCCGATGCACCATTATAGACCGCCACATCGCCCATGATCCACACGCCGCCGCGCTGCAACTGCTCCTGCTCAAAGCGATCCAGCGGCATCGTTTCATCAACTGCGACCTGTGCGCCGGTCCCATCGTGCGCCGTGAGTATGGTCGCTGTGGACGCTTCCAGATCGAAGATCGTGATACTGGCCCACACACTCGGCACAAGCTGCACCAATGCCGCCAGCGCCGATTCCGCCACTGCCTGTGTGGATTGCGCCGACAGAATTTGCTTATCGATCTCGTGCAGCACGCGCAGCCGGTCCGCATACTGCTGCAACGCCTCGCGCGCCTGCTGGCGTTCCACCGCCGTCCCGAAGATGTTCACGGCGGTCTGGATCGCCTCGCTCTCAGTGGGTTGCCATTCCCGACTCTGACGGACCATGTGCAGGCTCAACAACCCCCACAACATCCCCTGCACCATGACCGGCACATGCAGCATCGACTGCATACCCCAGCGGTTGACCCACTGCTGTGCGCTCTCCGGCAAATCACGCGTGTGGGCGGCAAACGGCAGCCCGCTGGCCCAACGATCCAGCATCGGCTCCAGGTGCGGCGCGGACATCGGAATCTGCTGGAATGCAGAATCGTCGCGGTGATCCTCAATCCCCGGCGCGGTCCACACCGCACTTAAGCGCCCATGCGTTTGTCCCTCATCATCAGAAACAGCCTGGTATAACACGATGCGATCCACGTTTGTTGCTGTGCCAAACTCCGTCAGAATCGCGTCGATCTCGGTGGTCCAGTCCACCGCGCGCAGCAAC
>CBEVZO010000808.1:0-2277 GCA_965554365.1 uncultured Anaerolineae bacterium | reverse complement strand
GCAATCCAGGCGGCGCAAGCCGCTGGCGATCTGCCTGCGTTCGACATTCCCGCGCAGTTGGTTGTCCAGCGCTCCAACAAGCCGGAACACGGCGAATATGCCAGCCCGGTCGCGCTGCAGCTTGCGAAAGCCGCGCGCAAAAAACCGTTGGACATTGCCAACGCTATCGTACAGCACATCCAGACCGCTGATTTCCTCGCGGAGGTGGGTGTTGCGCCGCCCGGATTCCTGAATATCCGGTTGAATCCGGCGTGGGTGTTGGCGCAGGTACACGCGATCAGCGCCGCCGGGGACGACGTGTTTGCGCTCGATATTGGCGCGGGCAAACGTGCGCAGGTCGAGTGTGTCAGCGCCAACCCTACCGGCCCGCTGACGGTTGGACACACGCGCAACGGCGTGATCGGCAGCACGATGGCGAGTATTTTGCGCGCACTTGGTTTTGACGTGGAACTCGAATATTACTTCAACAATGCGGGCCGCCAGATGCGGATGCTCGGCCACAGTTTGCAGGCGCGTTATTTGCAGGCGCTCGGCGAAGATGTGGCGCTGCCCGAAGACGGCTATCAGGGCGAGTATCTGATCGAAGTCGCGCAGAAGCTCGTCGCGGAACATGGCGACG
This sequence comes from uncultured Anaerolineae bacterium, assembly GCA_965554365.1. GTDB lineage: Bacteria > Chloroflexota > Anaerolineae > Aggregatilineales > Aggregatilineaceae > CAYRNY01. Next base: position 1,658 of record CBEVZO010000808.1, on the reverse strand, counting down.
CGCTCAAAGCGGAACCCTGGGAGCGTTTCAAGGCCGAGGCCGAAACCGCTATGTTCAAGTGGATCGACCGCAGCCTCGCGCAGTTGAACATCAAATTCGACGTGTATTTTAACGAAAACAGCGTCTACGAAGATGGCAGTGTGTGGACCACATTGGACGCGCTGGACAAGGCCGGGCATGTCTACAAGGGCGTGTATCGGGAGGGTGCATCCGAGGAAGAGCGCGCCAAGCTGCCCCCCGACGCAGGTGAGGCGACATGGTTCCGCGCGACGACCTTTGGCGACGAGGAAGATCGCGTCCTGGTGAAATCCACCGGGGAGCCGACCTACGTGCTGCCGGACATCGCGTACCATATCAATAAACTGGATCGCGGCTTTGATGTGCTGATCAACGTTCTCGGTGCGGATCATATCATCGAGGCGCAATTGGTCCGGCGCGGGTTGGAGGCGCTGAGCTACGATCCGACGCCGATCCATGTGATCCTGTACCAGTTCGTGACGCTGTTCGAGTGGGTGATCGACGAGGAAACCGGCGAGCGCAAAAAAGAAAAAGGCAAAATGAGCACGCGCAAGGGCGAGTTCGTCACGCAGGATGATCTGGTGGCGGACGTGGGCGCGGACGTGGTGCGCTACTTCATTTTGGCGCGCAATCCCAATAGCCACGTCGAATTCGACTTGGACGCGGCGCGCGAGCAGTCCAACGAAAATCCGGTCTACTACATCCAGAACGCGCACGTGCGCTGTGCGGGCATCTTCCGGCAGGTGGAAGAACAAAATCCCGCACTGCTCGACGGCGAGGCCGATCTGACGCTGCTCGGCGACCGGGCGCGGAACTTTATCCGTAAGATGCTCGAAACGCCGGAAGTGCTGGCGCAGGCATTTGAGGAAAAGGAACCGCACAAGCTCGCGTTTTTCGCGCTCGAACTGGCGCGCGAGTTCCACCCGCTGTACGACGAGGTGCGCGTGCTGCACGGCGACGTGCCGGACGATCTCGCGCGGGCACGGCTGGCGCTCTATAGCGCGGCGCGCGTTGTCTTCAAGCGCCTGCTGACGCTGATGGGCATGTCCACGCCGGACGTGATGTAACCGATTCCGCAGGGGCGTATGGCGTCATACGCCCTTCGCAAAACACAATTATATACAATCCTAACAATTATTAATATTTCATCTATTAGCCCCTTTATTCAACATGTTATAATGCCCTCAAGTACTTAATAAAATCACGGGAGTATGAAACTTGATTCAGCACATTTTCGAACGTTTCAACGCCCTGAGCATTCGCCTTAAGCTGCTCATCGGGTTTGGCGCGTTGATCATCCTGGTTGTGATAGAAATCGGTGTAAGCGTCATCGCGGCCAGCTACGAACGAGACGCGCGCAACCGTGTCGAGGATGCTCAGAACACGGTTGTGCAGGTTCAGGACCTCAGAATCCATATGCTATTGGCGCGGCAGGCGGAATACCAGTCCTTTGCCGATCTTATGCTCGAAGGGCCTGAATCCTCGTACCGGAGTTATTCCGATGCGCTGGCGTATGTGCAGCAGGCGCGCGAGAGCATGGATGAACTGAAGGGCGACGATGTTTTGCCGGCGAGCGCAGAGGGAGTAGCCCCTCCAACACTGCTGGTCATCGATCAGGGGGTTGAGGATTACCAAACTAT
>CBEVZO010000807.1:0-2279 GCA_965554365.1 uncultured Anaerolineae bacterium | reverse complement strand
CGTGCGTAATAGTTTCATGGAGTCCTCCAAATAAGTACAGCGCGCGAAGCATGGGAAACAGTGTGGTGTCAGTATAGGCCCAAGTGGGGCGCGATGCGAGTCAACCTCGCCCAACCTCACCCCCCGGCCCCCTCTCCCGCCAAGCCGGAGAGGGGGAGAAGGTCACGGGGATCGTAGCTCGTTGTCCGCTGGGGCGCTATTGAGGAACTGCACTTCGATCAGCAGATACACAAACGCAACGAACAGCACCAGCGCGATCAGACCGGGCGCGAGGATGAGCGCATTCCGCACGCCGGGGTTGACGATCATGGCGGCGCTGAGCATCGCGATCCACAGCGACCCGGCGATGCTCCGGGCGCAGCGCGTCCAGGCACGGGCGCGGCGTGTGGGTGGTTGACCGGAAGTGCGCCACAACACGCCGCCGATCAGCAAATACAGCGTGCTGAGCGCGAATCCTGCGAGGATCAGGGGCGTGCCGGAACGATCCAGATCGCGGAGCAGGGGCGGCAGTGCTGCGGGGTGCGGTGTTGTGTCCGCGTTGAACGACCACATGCCGGAGAGGTTCGTCAACAGGCGCGCGCGGACTTCCTGCCCCAGCCGTGCGAGCAGACTCAGCAACCCGACGGTTGTGCCGAGGACGAACAATGTCAGGGCGGTGGCGGTGCTCTGGCGCTGCGAGTTGGGTGTGGGTGGATTCTGCATGTGAAAGTTTCCCGTCCAGTGAAAAACCGCGCAACCACGCGCGTACCGTCTCACGCCGCTGAGCGACACGTTATTTGCGGCGCGCGAGGATATCCGTGTGCGGTTTGTGTGCGATGACGCGGGCACGGTCACGGCGTTGGCGCGTTTGTTTGACGATGGGCGCACGGCGCTGGTTAAGCGGTCTGCTGATTGATAAGCGCCAACTATGTGCTTTCTGCCAGATGCGCGTGCCAGTAGTCGATCAGGAACCATAACCCGCGCGTGTGATGCGTGGATTGATCGGCAGATTGTGTGTGATCGTATGGGGGGTCCCAGGACCAGAAACCCCACTGGGCGCGCGCGACGTTATTATAGGGTGGGGGGCTGTCGGGCGTGACCTGCACGCTGAGCGTATAGCGGAACGCGCGGTAGGCTGCGTCAAGTAGTTGCGCGTCGCTGGTGATCCGGTGCAGCCCCAGCAGCGCCATGCCAATGTTGGGGATGTCGCCCGGACCAACTGTGGGCATTACCACATGCCCGTCATTATCAATCGTCAGAGGCCATGCGCCGTTGGGCATTTGGCGTTGCAGGTGCCACTTGGCGAAGCGTTGCGCGGCAGTCAGAAATTCGTCGCGCCCGGTGATCTCGTACAGCCACGTGAGCGCGCGTAGTTCATCTGGAGCCAGATCGGTGTTGTAGTACTCGCCGTCGATCAGGTAAAATGCGCCGTCGTCCGCCTGGATGTTCAATGCGTGTTGTCCCCACAGGACGGCTTCGTCGAGCCACGACTGAGCGTTGAACGTCTGCCAGAGCAGCACCAGCGCTTCAACTGCGCGACCCCACGAGTCCCAACCGCGCGGCATCCATTGACTTTTGCTCAGCACATAACGCGGCGCGAAGTTGTGCCGCCGCGCCTGGATCAAGTAGCGCCCGCTTTGGGCAGCGCGGTCGCGCCAGACCACATCACCGGTGCGTTGGTGCAGTCCCAGGCAGGTAATGACTTCTTCCGCGCTGAACTTGGTCCAGATCTCGCCGGTTGCGACGCCGTCCCGCACACCCCCGGCGATTACGGCCATAGGATGATCGATGACGTGGTGCTTATAAAACCATGTGGCTGCGCGCTGCGCTATGTTCAGCAGGTGTTGATCCTGGTAACGGTCAAATGCTGCCAGTAACTGCCAGGGCGCGATCAGGTTGACGGTCTGGGGCGGCTCGACATAGCCATCCGGCACGCGGAAATGCCCGAAAAACGCGCCGGCGTCGTCGTCAAGTTGCTGCATGAGCCATTTGGTTGTCGCGGCATGTGCCCGCCGGTCGAGTTCGACCCAGGACGCGCCGAGCGCTTCAAACGGTTGATCGGACAGGGTGCGTGCAATGGGCAGCCCCACATCCTGAGGTGAAATAACACCGAATTGCGGGTTCATACGGCCTCCTTGTCAACCAACACTCATGTTATTACGGCGCGCTGTACAAGGTGCGGTAGACGTTGTACTGCTCGTAGATGCGCGTGACGTAGGCGTGCGTCTCCGGGAAGGTGATCGTCTCGACAAACAGGTCGAGGTCCGGCCCGGAGATGCTGAGCCACTCCATCGCGTTGC
>CBEVZO010000806.1:0-2280 GCA_965554365.1 uncultured Anaerolineae bacterium | reverse complement strand
GAACAACCTCAAAAACATGAACAAGACCTGACGTTGGCGGTTTCCTATGCGCGTCAGAATCTTGTGTTATTGCGCAGTCAAGCCCAGGGCAATACGGTGGATGCTGTCTATCTGGACGAACGGTTGGCGGCGTTGGATCAGTTGTTGCAGGACCTCGCTGCAAGTCATGAAGCCTCGGTACACCAGCGGCGGTTGGGAATGCTCTATGAAGTCAGCCGTGTGATTGGATCGTCGCTGGATTTGCAGACGGTGCTGGATCAGGTTATGGACGCGATCATTCAGCTTACCGGGGCCGAGCGTGGCTTCTTGATGTTGTTGGATGACGACGGCAAGCTAGACATCGAGGTGGCGCGTAATCTCGATCAGGAAACGATTGATGGCGGTGGTTTCTCAGTTAGCCGCACGATCACGCGTGAAGTGGTCAACACCGGCAGCCCCGTCGTGACGACCAACGCCCAGACCGATCCGCGTTATCAGAACCAGGCGAGTATCGTGGCTCATGCGCTGCGCAGCATCATGGCGAGTCCGTTGCGGGCGCGCGGACACATCATCGGCGTGGTGTATGTGGATAATCGCATCAAGTCCGGCATGTTTTCTGAAAAAGACCTGGAAGTGCTGGATGCTTTCGCGGTGCAATCAGCGGTGGCGATTGACAACGCGCGCCTGTACGGGGAAAAAGATGAGGCATTGGCGAATCGTATTGAGGAGCTGACTATGCTCCAGTGGATCGACCGCCAGCTCAACGAAACACTGGATATGGCGTACGCGATGCAGATCACGCTGGAATGGTCGGCGCGGTTGTGTCATGCGCAGAGTGCGTCGTTGGGGTTGCGCGATCCAGAGGTTGACGTGATCCGGCAGGTTGCGCAGTGGGGCGAAGTAGATGAATTTTCCGGTAAATCGGAACTTCCGCTGTCGCATCCGTTGATTGCCCAGGTGTTCAACACCGATGAGGCGGCGCTGCAAATGTCCGGGCCAGGGACCGACGATGCACGCACCATTCTGGCGGTCCCGATCCGCCGTGAGGGTCAGGTCATCGGCGTAGTGATGCTGGTTGCGCACGGGGAAAACGCGTTTGATGAGGATGCGCAGGCGTTGGTGTCGCGGCTGGCAGACCGCGCCGCGATTGCGATTGAGAATGGGCGGCTCTATGATGCGGTGCAGGCCGCCAACCGCGCCAAATCGGAGTTTGTGAGCGTGGTCGCGCACGAACTCAAAGTGCCGATGACAAGCATCAGCGGTTATGCGGACTTGCTCCCGGTGGCAGGGCCGGTCACTGATCAGCAGCAAGGGTTCATTCAGACGATCAAGAACAACGTTAAGCGTATGGCGGTGTTGGTTAGCGACCTGAGCGATATCAGCCGCATGGAAAGCGGTCATTTGCATGTCGAAATTGAGGAAATCGATTTGCTGCCGGTAATTGATGAGGCCAAAGACGGTGTGATGCAGCAGATCGATGATCGCGGTCATGCCTGGGTCGAGGAATTGACGGCGGATGTGCCCTTGGTCAGCGGCGACCGCAGCCGTGTCGTGCAGGTGTTGGTGAATCTGCTGAGCAACGCGTACAAGTACACGCCCGACGGTGGAACGATCACGCTGCGCGTGACCGGCAACGGCGCGTTTGTGCTGGTCAGCATCATTGATACCGGTGTGGGCATGTCAGCGGAGCAACTGGCGCAGTTGGGAACTAAATTCTGGCGCGCGGATCATGAACACGTCACCAATCAACCGGGCACGGGGTTGGGACTGGCGATCACCCAGAATTTGCTTAAACTGATGGGCGGTGAGTTGCAGGTTGAGAGTGTCGAGGGCGCAGGGAGTACGTTCACGATGGTGCTGCCTGTCAGTGCCACCTGAGCATTAGCGTGTTTCTACATTGACGTTGGATAGGCGTTCGTGTAGACTAACAACATCGTAGCCGGGGCAGTGGCGGAATGGCAGACGCAGCGGACTTAAAATCCGCCGGGGTAATCCCTCGTGTGAGTTCGAATCTCACCTGCCCTACTCATTTGTATAGCTTTGTTCAAAAAAGCGTCTTTCGGGGCGCTTTTGTGTTTTAATAGGAGAGTACATCCTACACCCGCTGCGTGTCATTGACGCGGCATATAGTCCGTGTTAGAGTGAGCGCGTGTTGGGTAGTGCATGGTGGATGCTGCCGGTGGTATAAGGTCTACACATCCCCTTTATCGTGTAGCCAGCCCTGTCAGGCTGCTAATGCAATAGATGTTCACATGATCGTTTATCTGTTGGGGTTGCTTGCATGTCAAGACGACTGCCGGG
>CBEVZO010000805.1:0-2280 GCA_965554365.1 uncultured Anaerolineae bacterium | reverse complement strand
CGACGGGCATCACCGCGACTGTTAACATCAGCACGCTAAATCTGCGCAGTGAGCCGAGCCTCAGCGCGCCGGTCCTTACCAAACTGTCGAACGGCGCGAGTTATCCCGCGACCGGGCGCACGGGCGATAACCTGTGGGTGCAGCTTCTCGTAGACAGCACAACCGGTTGGGTTTGGGCGCAGTATGTCAACCTGAGCGGCGACATCAACGCGCTACCGGTGGTCGATACGGGGCAGGGACAGCCGTTTTCCCCGCAGCCGACCGGAGTCATCGGCATGGTGATGGGCAATTTGCGGATCCGCGCGGAACCTACCACCGGCTCGCCCCAGATCGGCCTGATGCCCTGGGGTACTGAAACCGACATCATGGGCAAAAATGGCACGTTGGACTGGTACATCGTGCATTACGATGGCGTCACCGGCTGGGCCTACGCGCCCTGGATTCGCATTATCACCGGGACACTGGATCAGGTGCCCTTTGCGGATGGCACAGAGCCAACCTACAACCCACCGCCTGCCACACAGGGCGTAATCGCGCAGGCGTTTGGCAACATGCGTATCCGCAGTGGGCCGGGCTTCACCTTCCCCAAGATCGGCAAAGCGATCTGGGGTTCGCGCGTGGAAGTGCTGGGCTGGAGTACCAACCAGTTGTGGATCAAAATCCGGCATGGCGATGTGGTGGGCTGGTCGTATCTGGCGTGGTATCGCATCGTGCAGGGCGATCTGGCCGACGTGCCGACAACGGACCAGTAACGCGCACGACAAGGAACACACATATAAAATGCCGGGGCGTATCGCAATACGCCCCGGCGTTATTTCCCGCGTATGCGCTTCTACATTCCCGTGCTGAGATCCATCTCCGGGATATCCGGCAACGGCGCCGTATACAGCCACGCATCGAAAAACGCGCCCAGGTCTTCCCCGCTGATCTCCTCCGCCAGTGCGATGAAGTCGTTCGTTGTGGCATTGCTATCACGGAATGCTTCATAGTACGCCGCGATGATGGTGAAGAACGCCTCATCTCCGACGCGCGCCCGCAGCGCCGCCAGCACCAACCCGCCGCGCTGGTACACGCCGTGATTGAACAAATCGTCCGCTGCGGGAATCCCTGGCGCGGAGAAGCTGCTTTCCTGGATCAGATACCCTTCACGGATTGGCTCGGTCAGGCCCAACACCGCCTTCAGCGCGCGGATATCGTCGCCTAGTAGTGGAAACTCGTCAGCGGGCAGCACGTCAATCAGCATTAACAGTTCATCACCTGTGATGTCCACCTGGGGGAACTGCGCGATATACGTGTCGATCTCATCCGCGCTGGCGGCATGACTGAGCAGCAAGCGCACGACTGCCGCCACCTCGTCAGGGGCTAGCGTGTATGTATCTAGCGGCAGGACATTCAGGGCTTGCCGCAGATCGTCTTTGGTCAACGCAGTCATGTACACCAAGTGATCGTTAGCAATCTGCGTGTAGGTGCTGCGCACTAGTTCGTCTAAGCGCTCCGGGCCATCTTGATGTCCGAACCACAGCCACTCCGCGTAGACTGCAAAGCCTTCATTGAGCCAGATATCCTGCCAATCTGACAGCGACACGCTATTCCCGAACCATTGGTGCGCCAACTCGTGTGCGACGGCGGATTCGGCTGCGCCAGCGCCGCTGATCCAACTGCGCGAGAACAGCGAGATCGTCTGTGTTTCCAGCGCAAAAGGGAACCCTGTGTCTGCCACTACCACGCCGTAGGCCTCAAAGGGATAGGGGCCGAACACGTCCTCGAAATACGCGATCATGTCGGCGGTTTTGGCGAATTCAAGCGTAGCTTGATCTACCAGATCGGGCGGGAAATAGTTGCGGATCGGCAGCCCGTGTGGACCCGTTTCCTCCACACGCACAAACTCGTCGATGTTCACCGTCGCCAGATAGCTCGCTAACGGCTGGCGCATCTCCCAGACATAGGTGGTCTGGTCGCCATCATCAAGTGTTTCGGTCAGCACGCCGTTCGCCGCGACGACATACGGCTGTGGCACGGTGATGCGGAAGGTGTAGGTCGCTTTGTCCAGCGGATGATCATTGACCGGATACCAGCCTGCCGAGCCTGCGGGTTCGCTAGCCACAAACACGCCGCCACCATAGTTTGTCCAGCCTGTGAGGAATGGGATGCCGCTCATCTGGACCCCGGCTGGTTTGCCGCTGTAGGTCACGGCGACGGTGAACGGTTCATCGGCAGGGAGCGGCACAAGCGGGATCACGATCAATTCATGCTCTACGCGATCCCAATCCACTGCCGCGT
>CBEVZO010000804.1:0-2285 GCA_965554365.1 uncultured Anaerolineae bacterium | reverse complement strand
AATCGCGTTCAACGCCCGCTGCGCGGCAGCCTGCGCTGCGGACTGCTTGCTGTTTCCCATCCCCAAACCGCACACGGTCCCCCCGATCATCACCTGCACAGTAAACTGCTTGGCATGATCCGGCCCCTCACTGGCAATCGTGCGGTAAATGGGCGTTTCGCTAAGCGTGGCCTGGCTCCATTCCTGAAACAGACTCTTGGCGTCCTTGTCCGCCGACCGATCCAGAATATCGTTCACCGCCGGATCAAACAACGGCTCCACAAACACGCGCACCGTGTCCATGTCGCGGTCCAGCAACATCGCGCCGACCAATGCCTCAAACGCGCCGCACAGATTCTTGATCCGCTTACGGCCCCCGGAATCCGCCTCGCCGCGCCCTAACAGCAGCGCATCGCCCAACCCGAACTCGCCCGCAAACTCTGCTAGCGTTTCCGTGCGGACCAGGCCCGCGCGCAGCCGTGTGAGCTGTCCCTCATTCATTTCGGGGTAACGATGGTACAGGTAGGCTCCTGCGATGAAGTCCAGCACCGCATCGCCGAGGAATTCCAGACGTTCGTTGTCTTCGAGCGCGTGTTCGGGGTGTTCGTTCAGATACGAGCGGTGCGTCAGGGCGCGCTGCAACAGCGACAAATCCTTGAACGCCACGCCGATCCGCTCTTGCAGCTTACTCAATTCAGCCATCATCGTGATCAACCTCCTAGCCAACCCATGCGCCCATACCGGCAATGTGCTGCATGAGCAGCATCCAGCCGGACGCATCGTGGTGTGTCATATCAGGAGATCGAGTCGGACGGCGATTGTCAGTTGGCAGTGATCAGTTCTTCCCCATCACGCCCTACCAAACTAATACCTCCCAGCTAATAACCGCTGCCGCGCTCCATCTCTCACGCGAGGATTATACCCATTTTCGCGCCAAAAGCGCAGGGCTGCAAAACAACAGGCGGGGCGAAGCATCACCGCTCCCCCACCGCCCATAGTTGAGTCCCTGAATCGATATGTCGCTACACGTATGTCACGCGGAACACAAGATGCCCCAGCCGCAATTCGTCGTTATCACGCAGAATACGCGGCTCGTGCGGCATTAACCGCTGCCCGTTGAGAAACGTGTAATTCGAGCTGTTCAGATCGGTCACAATAATCGTGTCGTGTTCGCGTTCCAGCGTCAAATGCACACGTGACACGCCTTTATCCACCGCACCATACGGTGTCAGATCAATGTCCGCGACCTCGCCCCCATCGTCAGCCACATACGTGCGCCCGATCACCACGCGAGCGCCCACAGTCACCTCTAGCACATCGTTGGTGTCACGGAACGTCAATCGCAGCCCCGCGCGCCGGTCAAAATAGGCCGTGCCCCAGCGCCGCTGCGGTTCGATGTTTTCGTAGACTTCTTCCAGTTTGCTCGTCGTGCCGTCGATCTGCAACTCCGAGAGCAAAATGTGCCCACACGAATAACAGTATGCATCCGCGTCAGCGTTTTCTTTGCCACAATGCGGACAGTCCTGCATCAACCCTCCCCGTGCTTCGTCTACCAGTTTCATACCCAACCTTCACGCTTCAATAATACGCCGGGAGCGCCAAAATTACAATCGAAAACGCCGCTTTGATCATATTCTCACAAACCATAACAAGATTTTGCAGCGCGCGTTAATCCCCCTCATCTTCCGGAGAATGCACCGCGTCCAACGCCGCCTGAATCGCCGGAGCTAACGTTATCGACTCGGCTGCGTCCCCGACCGTCAACCACGCCAGAAATTCCACGTTCCCCGCCGGACCCTTCAACGGTGACGGCGCGAGTCCACACACCGCGTAGCCCTCGCGCTGCGCCGCGCCCAGCACAGCCTCCAACACGCGTCGATGCACCTTCGGATCGCGCACCACACCGCCCTTCCCCACATGCTCACGCCCTGCTTCAAACTGCGGCTTAACCAGCAGGATCAGGTCCGCTTCCGGCGTGGTCCAGCCACGCAGCACCGGCAGCAGGTAGCGCAGCGAGATAAACGACACATCCGAAACGATCAGACTCACCGGCTCGTCCAGCGCCTCAACATACCGCGCGTTGGTGCGCTCCATCACCACGACCCGTTCATCCGAGCGCAGCCGGTAATCGATCTGCCCATAGCCCACGTCAATCGCGTAGACCTTTGCCGCGCCGTGTTGCAGCAAACAATCCGTGAAGCCGCCCGTACTCGCGCCCACATCCGCACAAATGCGATCCGCCACCGCCACCGGGAACGCGTCCAGCGCCCCGGCGAGCTTCTCCCCGCCTCGGCTGACAAAGCGCG
>CBEVZO010000803.1:0-2288 GCA_965554365.1 uncultured Anaerolineae bacterium | reverse complement strand
TTTGTCTTGCCTCTTGCACTACCTGAATACGACCCAATACCCGTTGCACATCCTAATTCACCCACACTGTTGTCACCCCAAGAAAACACCCCCTTGATCACTCAAGCGGGTGCTGATGCACAGCGTCATAGCGTCATAGCGCCAACGTCATTTGAGCGTTGAGAGCAACGGCCCAATCACTCTCGGCATATACTGCCCTGAGTAGTCCACTTCCATCTTCAGATAGTTAAGATCGTCGCCGTACGTGGGGCAGTACGTAAACACCGACGATGTCGCCTGCACTGGCGCTTCCTTCACGAAACGCTCGGTCACCGGATGCATCTGATACGGGAATTCAGACAGTTTCGTCCCCGGCATACACACACACAACCGCTTGATCTCCGGCGAATCCCACGAAAAGGTCGGGTACACCGTAAACGCCTGCATGCAGATGTCAAGTTCTGCCTCGCTCGGACGGTCAAACCCCAGGTCGGTAAACATCTCCGCCCATTGCTCTCTGGTGTACATCCCACCGGGCTTGAAACCGTCTGGCCCGCGCATCATGAAATAGACGTTCACCGTGCGGTGATAGTAATCGACCGCCAGCAAACTCACCTGTTCCATCTTGTGTTTGGCGAAATAATCCATCGACTGCCGCACACTGTCCGGCATCGCCCCCAGCTTGGCTAAAGCTTCAATCGGAAGCATGTGAAAAAACGGCCACACCTTTTCGAAACCTTCCGTCACCACGAGATCGCAGCCGTAGCCCAACAGCTTGACCTGCGGCTCAAGTTGATCCAGCACATCTTCCACCGGATGCCCGTCGCGCGCTGTCAAACCGCCCGCCAGCGCCATCTCAAACGGGTTGTGCGGCACGGTGAAATCGATGTAGCGCATGGAGACGTCTTTTTTGTTCGTCGAGACGCGATAGGCGACCGCAGACGTTTCCGAATACGGCGTGTAAAACTGTGCGAACACATTTAACGTCTTAGCCAGACTCGCTGCATTGAACGGGGCGTCCATGATCTTGGCAGCTTGTTTGAGATCGTCAAACACAACCTGCTGCTCCCTGTTAAGTCGTTCTACCGTCACTGATCCTGTCATTACAGTCATGATTTTCCCTCACTTGATTTAGGATATCCACCTTCATTCGATTCATCCGTACCCAAGATCATTGTATAAGGTAAACTAAACATGAGTCAATAGCTCCGAATAGGATATAACGGCTAGAAGCAAGCAACTTACTTGTTCCGTTAATATATATCCTAACATTATAATATATATAGATGTTTACGTGTGTTGGCTATATTATTTTGAAAAATCAGTGCGTGGTAGCTCCACAGAATAGCGTGATCGACGCTCCGGACGACACGTCATGAAAAATCTGACCCCTTCTGACTCTTTCCTGTCGGTCAATATCATCGCAATAGGGTCGAAACGGATACAAATGGGCTGATCACGCTATCTTGCAGTGCTACCAGTGCATCGCTGCCTGTTAAAAAGATGCGGAGCCGCCTAAATCCGCTTGGCTGACAACTTGGCTGACAAACCGAATCACACGGCCCCAACTTTAAAATCCTCCAAACCCATCCTTGACTTTTCCCCCCGTACCCGCTACTATAGGCGACGTCATACGACACGGGGCGTGGCGCAGCTTGGCTAGCGCGCTTGCATGGGGTGCAAGAGGCCCCCGGTTCAAATCCGGGCGCCCCGACTTTATACCACTAACGTTGCTCTTGTGTATTCCGCAAGGGCCGTTTTTTTGCCTGATGATCACCCCTGGCTCACACAATCAGCTTCAAGGAGCGCTGCCGTGTCCGACACACAACTCACCTACCGCGTCGAACTGTCCGGCATCGTGCGCGAATTCCCCATCATCGAGATCGCACCCGGTGTAAAAATCGCGTTCGTAGACTGCCTCAACGACGCCCAACTCTCGCACACCGCAGCCCAGGCACTCGCACCACGACTCGCGGAGTTCCAACCCGACGTGTTGATCACGCCTGAAGCCAAGTCGATCCCCTTGGTCTACGGGCTGGCAATCGAGATGCAGCTTCCCTACGTCACGCTGCGCAAAACGCCTAAGGCTTACATGCTCGATCCCGTGTCCATCAACACCGCGTCGATCACCGCAGCGGGCGAAGTGCAGACGCTCTACTTCGACGCGCGCTACCGCGACCTCGTAGTGGGCAAGCGCGTGATCCTGATCGACGACGTGGTAAGCACCGGCAGCACACTCCGGGCAATGGAACGGTTGATCACGCAAATCGGCGGCCACGTCGTCGCCAATGCCGCGATCTTCACCGAAG
>CBEVZO010000802.1:0-2290 GCA_965554365.1 uncultured Anaerolineae bacterium | reverse complement strand
CCCCGTACTTGGTGCGCAGGTAGCGGATATAGGGCGCAATCGCCAACGGACTGCCCGTGACACGCTGCACCAACTCTGACGCGGTGAATTTCTTGCCGTGTTGGTAGATGTTGTCCACCAGGAAAGTGTGCAAAGTGCCAAATTCGCCTTGCGCGATCTCAGTGGCGATGGCGGGATGTGCCGCGAGCGCCGCGTCGTAGAACTGCGCGCTGAGGATATTGCCCAGCGTGTAGCCCTGGAACACGCCGCCAATGCGTCCGCCGTACCAATGTACGTCTTGCAGCACGCCGTCTTTGAGGTCCGGCGCGACAAGTCCCAGATCGGACTCGTAACGTGCGTTCCAGGCGTCCGGCAGATCGGCAATCGCCAGTTCACCTTCCAGCAGCGCCAGTTCGAGGTCGAAGCGGATCATGACGTGCAGGTTGTAGGTGACTTCGTCGGCTTCGGTGCGGATCAGCGAACGCTCGACTTTGTTGATCGCGCGGTAAAACTCGTCCAGCGAGACGCCGCCCAATTGATCAGGGAACTGGGCTTGCAGCGCGCCATAGAAATGCTGCCAGAACGCCCGGCTGCGCCCGACGATGTTTTCCCACAGACGCGACTGGCTTTCATGCGCGCCGGAGGACGTGCCGCGCGCCAGCGGTGTGCCTTCGTAGTCCCAACTCACACCCTGCTCGTACATGCCGTGTCCGGCTTCGTGCATCGTGCTGAACATGCAGTCGCCCAGATACTCGTCCTGCACGCGCGTGGTGATGCGCACATCGCCAATCGAGAAGCGAATCTCGAACGGGTGATGCGTCAGGTCCAGCCGCCCGCGCTCGAAATCGTAGCCGAACTGCTTGGCGACTTCCGCGCCAAACGCGATTTGCGCCTCAGCGGGGTAGGGCTTGCGCAGACAGGCATCGTCGGTGGGTTCCTGGGCTGTGATCGCCTCGGCAATCGGCACGAGTGCCTCGCGCAGTTCCGCGAACACGGCGCGCACCGTCGCGGCCTGCATCCCATAATCGCTGAAGTCGATCAGTGGATCGGCGATGTGGTCGTAGCCGGGGAAGAAGTTCGCGAGTTGGCGGCTGAGTTCGAGCGTCTTTTCGAGGTATGGCTGCACGCGCTTGAAATCGTTCGCCGGACGCGCCTCCGTCCAGACCTGGTACGCTGCGGTGGAGTGCGCCGCCATTTCCGCCTGGAACTCGGCGGGGACTTTCGTCGCGCGCTCGTAATCGCGCCGCGCCACACGGATCAGCGCCGCGTCGTCATGATCGGCGGGCAGACCCTCCGCATAGTCGCGCAGATCGTCGAGCAGCCGTCCGATGGCGGGATCGGTCGCTTTTTCGTGCGCGAGCTTTTGCAGCGTGCCGAGCTGCCGTCCGCGCGCCTTCGCGCCGCCTTTGGGCATGTACGTGGACTGGTCCCAGTACATCACGCCAGCGGCGGAACTCAGATCGTTGGCTTCGATCAGCAGGCGTTTGAGGGCATCAAGTTTTTCTTGCATGGGTATCCTCTCTAAAAAAATCCGTGTTTATCTGTGTTCATCCGTGTCCCAATTCTTATACGCGCTTATGCGTTCAAAATCTGCGTCATAGTCGCCGCGTCGATGTTGCCGCCGCTGAGGATGATCCCCACACGCCCGGAAACCTCCACCGCGCCACTCAGCAGCGCCGCGACTCCGAGCGCGCCGGACGGTTCCACCACCAGCTTGACGCGGTAGAACAGGAATTGCACCGCCTCGATGATCGCCCCCTCCGTGACGGTCTGCATGTCGTCCACATACTCCAACACCAGCGGGAACGTTACCTTGCCCAGCGAGGGCGTGCGCGTGCCGTCCGCGATGGTGGGCGGGTTGTGGACGGTGTGCAGCGTCCCCGTGCGGAAGCTGCGTGTCGCGTCGTCGGCGACTTCCGGCTCGATGCCGATCACGCGGCAGTCGGGGCACACGCCCTTCGACGCAATCGCCGTCCCACTGAGCAGCCCGCCACCGCCGCACGGCGCGATCACCACATCCAGCGGCCCCTCATTTTCGCACACATCCTCGCACAGTTCGAGCGCGGCGGTTCCTTGCCCCGCGACGATATGCTCATGGTCGTAGGGCGGCACGATGGTGTAACCGTGTTCCTCTGCGATGGTTCGCGCCAATTCCTCGCGCGTGGTTTCCTCTGGATTGTAAGAGATGACGTGTGCGCCATAGTCTTCGGTGGCGGCGCGTTTGATCGTCGGCGCGTTGTCCGGCATGACGATGTGCGCCTGCGCGCCGAGCATCTGGCAGGCCAACGCGACCGCCTGCGCGTGGTTGCCG
>CBEVZO010000801.1:0-2299 GCA_965554365.1 uncultured Anaerolineae bacterium | reverse complement strand
GGCGGAAACGAAAGAGCCGTTTCTGCCGCTGCGTGAAGACCTTTTACGAGCCACCTACGCCAATCATCTTGTAGAACTGCTGGACCGTTTCACGGCAGAACAGGACGCCAGTCGCGCGGAGTTCTCGCTGTTGGTGGACGCGCTCGGCTGGTTGTGTACAGCGGATGATCCGCGTTTGGTGGCGCGGTTTTATGAACTACGGCTGCTGGGGCTGGCGGGTTTTGCTCCGGCGCTGCATCACTGCGCGGCGGGTCAGGAAGACCTCGATCCCCAGGACCAGTTTTTCAGTCCCGTAGACGGTGGTGTGTTATGCCCGGAGCATTACATAGGCTTGCAACGCGGCCTGCCGCTGAGCCTGACCGCGCTCAAGATGCTGCGCTATATGCAGACGCGCGCATGGGACGCGGTGCGCGTGTTGAATGTCGGCGGGCCATTGCATACCGAGTTGGAACGGCATATGCTAACGTATATCACGTATCTGCTGGAGCAGCGGTTGCAGAGCGTGGAGTTTCTGCGGCGGCTCCGGCGCGAGGACCTGTAACAAGGCGCAATGAGCATGATTATACACCCTAAGGAGAGTAACTGACACGGATTTCGCGACGGCTGTTGTTTTTTCTTGTCACTGGGTTGGTGCTGTATTTCATTCTGTCTCGTCTGCGTTTGGTAGTGCTGATCCATTTGTCATTGGGACAGGCATTGGTGGTGGTGGGCATGGTGATTCTGGTGTTGTTCCTGGGGCTGGATCACTTGATCAACCGTGACCGTTCGCCGTCACGCGACACAGACGAGGAGTAATCATGCCCCGGATCGAAACTGCGCGGTTGGTGCTGCGCCCCTTTGTGCTAGAGGATGCCGACGCATACTATCACGCGGTGATGTGTGACCCCGACGTGCGCCGTTTTCTGCCGGGTGGACAGTCCTTGCCGCGTGAACGCGCCGTGCCGATCATGGAACACTTCATCGCGCAGTGGGCGATGTATGGGTTTGGCGGGATGGCGGTGCTTCACAAATCCGATGCGCAGTTGATCGGGCAGTGTGGGCTGCAATTCATCCCTGATACCGACAAGATCGAGGTGTTTTACGCGCTGGCGAAGGTGTATTGGGGGCAGGGCCTCGCGCCAGAGGCCGCGCGTGCCTGTTTGCATTTCGGGTTTGAGGAACGCGGCTTTGATCAGATCAACGCGCTGTTCATGCCGGGCAACACCGGGTCCGAGCGGGTGATGATCAAACTGGGCATGACGCACCAGGGGCTGCTGTACGCTTACGATACTGAATTGCCCTGGTACGCCATCGTGCGCGCGGCGTTTGAACCGGGCAACACGCCATACATTTATCACGCTGAGGGGTAGCACCGGGTACATCAGGTCTATAGGCAATTTCACAGGGGCCACTGCGCGCCTGTTTTTTGTTTATGCATTTCTATGCAGCGTGGGAACTCACTGGTCGTAGCGAGCGTCTATGGTGTGGCGGTCGGTCGTGGCACAGTCGTAGCGCGACGCACACGGCGGAACCGCTATGATGATGCATGTTTCACTACAATTTGCGCGGTAACGCAAGGAGATCGAACCTCTTATGTCTACGAAGAAGAATCTGCTGTTGCTTGTAACTCTGCTGCTGGCTGTCTCGACTCTGTGGATCGGTGCGCCGAGCGCCAACGCGCAAGGTGATGCGGCGATGCGTACGATCACCGTGACGGGTTACGGGGCGGCCTATGGTGCGCCGGATATTGTGATGCTAGGGCTGGGCGTGGAAGCGGTGAATGTGGATATCAAGGCCGCGATGGACGACACGACGGCGCGTATGAACGCGGTGATGTTGGCATTACAGGATAACGGCGTGGCAGTGGAAGATATCCGCACCGAGCATTTCTCGATCTGGCAGGATTACGGCTACGGCCCGATGGAGCCGGGTATGCAGGGAGACGCGAGTTATCGTGTCTCGACCAGTGTCACAATCACGGTGCGCAATGTGGCGCGTGTGGGCGACTTGCTGGCGCTGGCCGTTGACGCGGGCGCGAATATTGTGAACTATATTCAGTTCGACATTGAAGATCGCGCCGTGCTGCAAGCCGAAGCACGTGGTAGCGCGGTGGCGGATGCTCAGGCGCGTGCTGAACATCTCGCGGGATTGCTGGGGATGGCAGTTGGTGAACCGCTGGAAATCATTGAGGGCGGCGATTTTTACGGCCCGATGCCGATGGGTGGCGGTGGTGGTGGGATCGGGTTTGCCGAAGCCGCACCGATTGGCGAGGGGCAGCTTAGCGTGAATATGCAGGTGACGATTACGTTTGCGTTGGTCC
>CBEVZO010000800.1:0-2300 GCA_965554365.1 uncultured Anaerolineae bacterium | reverse complement strand
TTCGCATTACACCGCAGCCAGTTTAGACGATTTATTTTCGCGGAACGGCCTAAGGTGTTGGATGACGGCGAGGCCGCCGTAAAGCATCACACCACCTACCTGGCTACCCAACAGGATACCGAACAACGTCAATATCAATACATGCCCAAGTATACGTTCCAATCCAACCCACGGCCCGAATACCAAACCAAATGCAGGGCCATATGCCAGCCCGTAAGCTAGTCCATACACTAAACCGCCCGTCAGCGCGCTTCGCACCGACCGTCGGATGCCTTGATTAGGCGAAGCTTGCGTCTCCAAAGAAGTCGTTGTCAAACTTCGTTTTAGCCCGCTTGTCAATCCTTGTGCCCAACCGTATCCAAATCCCATAGCCGCTCCAACCAAAAAACCGGTTAGTAATCCAAATAGCGGCCCATTTGCAAACGCGACTGGGAGACCAATCACTAACCCACCTGCCAGCCAGGTTCTCAACACAGCCTTTCGTTTACGATAAAACTCTTCTATGACTTCATCTATAAAAGGGAACCATGCAAAACGGAGTTGCTCTGCAGTCTCAATGTCAGGTTTCTTGCCAGCTGTCAGCCCGATTGTCAACCCAAATACCAGCCCACTTGTTGACGCTAATATGGACGCGATTATCACGCCAAACACTAGCCCGAACAATAACCAAATTGCCAGAGCGCCAGCTAGTCCGTCTAGTAGTCCGCCAGCTAACCCGAAGTTCCACATCAACGCGCGACGATACTCCTTGTGTCGTTCTGTTGGCAACCAATCAGGCTGTAACTCCTCGATGTAAAACTCAGTACTGTTGCGTTGCCGCATCTGGTGTGCCAACCACGCCAGCCAATGCGTGATCTGTTTGCACTCAGACTCGTCGCGCACGGCCTTGAGCCTAAATATCTCTTCGACGTACTGCTCGAACAGATGTTTCCGCCCCGCGCCGTCGCGCATCAACGCTTGTACATCCTCCACACTCTTTCCGCCATAAGCGACGGTCATCACGCTGAGCCATAACGGAGTGTGTGCCCACTCGCGCAACTGGTCATCGGCGGCGATCATGTCGCGCAGCGCCGCGAGCCGGTCCCCGCCCTGCACGAGATACGCATCGACCTGATCGTCGGTCAGCGGTTGAAGCAACACGGCGGAGTCGAGGGCCAGCGACACGTGTTTTTGCACCTGCGCGTATTCCGCCTGCCGCGCACACACCACGATCTGCACGAAGCCGCGATCCGCCGCGCGATAGGCGTTGATCGTGCTCACACAGGCGGCGCGGGCGTCCGCACGGACCTCGTCCAGCCCATCGAGCAGCAGGAGCAGCGCGTTACCGTCTACCAACTCCTGCCCATAGGCGCGGTTTTGGAAGCGCAGCGCGAACTCATCGACCAACCATTCTTCGAGCGACTTTTGCTCCTGCGCCCATGACGCGAGGTTGAAGATCACGGGGATTGCGGCGTGGTCGGTGTGGCCCGCCCGGTTGAGGAGTTCGATAGCGAGTTCGTGCAGCAGCGTAGTTTTCCCCGCGCCCGGTGCGCCGAGGATCAGCAGCCCATCCTGGCAGCCCTCGAATACCTGCGCGATGGTTGTGCCGGAGCGCAGCGGTTGAGCGGCATCGTCGGTCAGGCGTGGCATCGCGGCGAGCGGATTCACGGCGTCGGGCTGCAGTTCCATGCCCAGCGCGACACGCTGTACTTCTTGCAGCGGGTCTTGGAGCATCGCCTCGCTGTCTTGTTGCAGGCGTTTGAGCAGCGTTTCGCGGTTGCGCCGCGCGATGTCCGCGCGCCAGTCCGTGCTGCGGGCGGAGTCGGACTCCGTGAGGGATGCGATCAATGGTATCAGGCCGCCCAGGAATCCGATCAGCGGCTCGAAGCCGGGTTCTGTGACCAACCAGATCACGGAGACGATCCAGATCAGCGCCGTGATGACGCGGAGTGTCAAACGCCATTTTGCAGCCCGCATAAGCGATTTGTCCTGTGAGTTGGAGATGCGCGCAACGTTACGCACTCATTATAGTACGCGCAGCGGAGAGAGGGAAAGCGCCGCGCGAGGTTTGCTCCCCCTCTCCGGCTTGACGGGAGAGGGGGCGCGAACAAGTTCGCGTTGGGGGTGAGGTGGGTTTTTACTTTCGCTCCCCCGGTAAGTTGTGGAAGAAGCGGCGCAGGTCGTCCATCGACGGGCGATTTGGATCGGCGCGGCGCGGTGGCGGCGGTGGCGGTGCGGGTTGCGCTGGCGGTGGTTGTACCGGTTGTGCAGGCGGCGGCGGTGGTGCTGCTGCCTGTGGTGGTGGCGGGGTGGCTGCGTCG
>CBEVZO010000799.1:0-2301 GCA_965554365.1 uncultured Anaerolineae bacterium | reverse complement strand
ACCACACATAGCCGTCTACGCCCACGTCGCGCGCGACAATCGAGAGTACGGTGTCGCCGCTGATCTGGCCCATCTGGGGATACGAGGTTCCCGGCCCTTCACGCAGATTGATCGTATGGTCCGCTGTGAACGTGCATTGCACCGTCGCGTAGGTTGTGCCCGCCGTACCACCGCCGCCTGCGGCGTCATCGGCGTAATCGCAATAGCAGGTAATGCAGCCGAATTCGTTCAGATCGCAAGAGCAAACGTTGCAGTCGGGATAGCAGCTTACCGTGTCGTAGCAGCTTTCGCAGGTTTCCACGAGGCAGCCCGTGCCCGTGTTGAACAGGCCGGTGCCGGAACCGCTGGCCGCTACGCCGGTGCAATCGTTGGGGCAGGAGGCGCTGTCTTCGCCATATTCGCAGACCCCATCACCACACAGCGAGGGACAGTCTGATGTGCCCAGGTCCGAGCGCACCCACTCGTCGTTTACGCTCTGCCACCATACATAGCCGTCCGCGCCAACCTCGCGCCCGACAATCGTCAGTGTTTGGCCGTTATCAATGGTCCCAACCTGGCCGAACGTGGTCCCTGGCCCACTGCGCAGCGTGATATTATTCAGTGATGCCGTAAACGTGCAGCTTCCGGTGTCCTGCGCTTGACCTGTGCCGCCTGGCACGAGCAGCACCGCCGCGATAATTATCAATCCTACAGCCAACATCCCGGTAATACGCTTTTTCATTATTAACTCTCCAAACTGCCTGGTGTGGCTCATGCTGTGGCGCTGCCGGTGTACGTGTGCCTTGATGATACTGCATTCCCGGCAAAAATTCATCCCCGTCAGTGCCGCGCACAGTATAACAGAAAACGCGCGTTTGCTGGCATACGCTCATCCTGCGTTAAGATTACAGTTTGCTTGTCAGGAGTCCACAATAGTGCCGGTTGCCAAAACCCGCGCAGGTGGGTTAGGCTTAGGCTCACCAACGCGCATCACCTGTGTAACCCCAGCAAGGAGCAACCCATGTCGGACCCACGTCATTTTTCCGTGATAGTGTTAGGAGCCGGGAACGTCGGCAGCGCGTTTGTACGCCAATTGACCGCCACGCACGATCATCTGGCGCAGCGGTATGGTGTCACGTTGCGCAGCGTGGCATTGGCTGACAGCAGCGGTGCAATTTTCAACGCAGCGGGATTGGATGCTGCCACGCTCGATCAGGCGCTCGCCGCCAAGCAACAAGGCGCGTTGCTCGCCCAACAACCTGATGCGCTGACAGGCCTCTCCGCGCTGGAATTGGTACAGCACGCCGCTGAGCAGGGCATTACACGCGGCATCGTGGTCGATACGACGGCGGCGGAGGGCATGGAACCCGCGCTGCAATTCGCATTATCTACCGGCTATGGGATTGCGCTGGCGAACAAACGCCCGTTGGCCGGTCCCTGGGAGGGCGCACGCGCCTTCTTCGTGACTCCGCGTGCCCGGTTCGAGGCGACGGTCGGGGCAGGGCTGCCGGTGATCAACACGCTGCGTTACTTGGTGGATACAGGTGATGTTGTGCAGCGCATTGAGGGCGCGCTCAGCGGCACGCTGGGATATCTCTGCTCACGGTTGGAAGTGGGCGCGGCGTTCTCCGAAGCCGTGCGCAGCGCCAAAGCGAAGGGCTACACCGAACCCGATCCGCGCGATGATCTCAGCGGCATGGATGTCGCGCGTAAGGCGCTGATCATGGGGCGGCTCGTGGGTTGGCCCATCGAGCTAGCCGCGATCCGCGTGGACGCGCTGTACCCCGCAAAGATGGCCGATCTCGGACTCGACGAGTTTATGGCGGCGCTGCCCGCGCTCAATGCGGACTTCGACGCATACATGGGCGCGCTGGGCGGTGTCCCGCGTTACATGGCGGAGATCACGGCGGAGGGCGGCACGGTCGGATTGCGCATGGTCGGTGAGCGCGTTGCGGCACAGTTGCGCGGCACGCAAAACCAGATCGCGTTCACCACGCAGCGGTACGACGACATTCCGCTGTCTCTGCTTGGCCCCGGCGCGGGTATCGAAGTCACCGCCGCCGCCGTGCTGCAAGATTGCGTGCAGCTTGCGCTGAGCAGCGGTTAGCAACTAGCGGTTAGTAGGGGGCGTTGCTCTGCTGCGCCCCTCATACTCTGATCATCCCACCAGCCAATCCACCCAATCAACCCCGCACTAACCTTGTGCCAATTGCACAACTACCCCGGTGTTATGCCGGGGTATACTACGTTTAGCAGGCTACAATAAACAGGATGTGCCCATCTGCTGCATCTGTTTCGCTGGCGCGCTGCCGAGGTTCGCAC
>CBEVZO010000798.1:0-2302 GCA_965554365.1 uncultured Anaerolineae bacterium | reverse complement strand
GCTGCGCATCGACATGAGCGAATATCGCGAGCAGCACGCCGTGAGCCGCCTATTTGGTGCGCCCCCTGGGTACGTGGGCTATGAGCAGGGCGGACAGCTTACCGAAGCTGTGCGCCGCCGCCCGTATCGCGTGATTTTGTTTGACGAGGTCGAGAAGGCGCACCCCGAAGTGTGGAACGCGCTGATGCAGATTCTCGAAGATGGGCGCATGACCGACGGGCAGGGCCGCACGGTGGACTTCCGCAACGCGGTGATCATCATGACCAGCAACCTCGGCACAGAGTTCGCGCGCAAAGGCGGGGCATTGGGGTTTGTGCCCAACGGCGATCCCGACTTGGTGGCGGATCACAAGAAGATCGATGAGGCAATGCGCAAGACTTTCCGCCCGGAATTCCTGAACCGCATTGACGAGATCATCATCTTCGAACCGCTGACGGTGGCGCATGTGCGGCAGATGGTCGATTTGCAGATGAAGGACATCGCCGACCGGTTGGAGGAGCTGGGCCTTTACGTTGCGCTAACCGAAGACGCGCGGACCAAGCTCGCTGAAACCGGTTTTGACCCAGAGTTTGGGGCGCGACCGCTACGCCGGGCGTTGCAACGCCTGGTCGAAAGCCCGTTGAGCGTGCGTTTGCTGCGCGGCGAGTTCCAGGATCACGATCTGGTGGAGATTTTTGTCAACGAGGACGACGCGCTTGATTTCCGCCGCATCGAGGGTGGGCACGCGCCGCCGAAAGCAGCGGAAGAAATCGCCGAAAACGTGGACGCGACCACCGACGCGGAATAATAAGCACGCGACACACTCCATCCCATAACGAAAAACACGCCCCCGTGATCATGTGGATCGCGGGGGCGTTTAAGTTTGTGTAGTCGTTGGAGATCGCCCGGCCCACATGGACCGTGCTACATACAAGTCGGACCGTGAAACGGCCCTCGCCTGATAATCTCTTATGTGATTTGGTAAGTTAACATCGGCACATTTTGCGAGTCTGTCTTACCTCGCAGGTCTGACTCCTCCTTGCTCCATCTCGGTGTATAGACTGGGGGGATAGGGGCCGTTTTTTTCGATTTACTCCACCGGCGCGGCGGTCAACTTGTCCACCGCATCCAACGCGGCGAGATTCTGCTGCGCGTATTTCCCCTGCTCAATCGCTGCACGGAATGCCTCGACCGGGTACGCGCCTGTATCCACCAATACCTTCGCCAGGGCCATCAGCGCCCAATACATTTTTTGCTGGCGCGACGCTTTGAAGTCCAGCGTGACGATGCGCGCCTGTGTTTCTGCGGGCAGTTGATCGACCAGCGTCGCGGCGATGTAGAGTGTCGTGTCCGCGCCCAGGCGTGCGATGCGTGCGTGTTCCTTCGCCAGCCCTTCAAGGAACAGCACGATCATCACCTCTGGCTGCGTGATGCCCATGTACTGAATCGGGTCCGGGCTGAGAATCACGTCCGCGACAGAGTGCCCGGTTTTGACCGTGACCGGGTAATCGTTGTGCTGCGAGGTCCACAGCCCCGCCAGGATCGCACCCCGGCAGAACGCCGTCGCCGCTGATCCGATCTTCTGGCCCGCTGCTCCCGCGATGATCCAGCCCTGCTGCGTCGTGAGCGCATGATTGTAGCGCGGCGTGATCGGCTGCGGCGTCATTACCGGCTGATCGATCTGATCGGCGTTGGCCTCGCGATAGACGCGGCTGTATTCGGGACGGTCGTTGCGATACAACACACCCGTCTCAAAGCCGAGCGTGTCGAGCGTTTCGTTAATCGACTTTTTCTTGAACTGGTTCGCAGGCGCATAGTACGCTGTGCATAACTCCCAAATATCGAGCAGCGCGAACCCGTCATGCTGGACCGCTTCAACGATGGTGTCCGGTAGCGTTTTCTCGAACACGGATGTGCGCGCCACGTATCCCGCGCCGTTGACGCCCACCGTCGCGCAGATATCGAGCGGCTGTTCGAGGTTGCCGTGCCGTGTCGTGACGGTGAGGCCGTCGAGTGGCGTGGTCACGGAATGTTCGCCGCCGGTCATGCCGAAATTGAAATTGTTGAAGACCAGCACCGTCAGCCCGATGTTGCGCCGCGCAGCGTTGAGCAGGTGATGCCCGCCGATACCGCAGCCGCCGTCGCCCATGATGACGATCATATGCAGGTCGGGGTTCATCAGTTTGATCCCGGTGGCATACGTTACCGAGCGCCCGTGCAACCCGTGAAAGGCGTTGGTGTCGAAGTATTTGTCGCTCAACCCCTGACAGCCGATGTCGGTCACAATCACCAGTTCGCGCGGATCAAGTTGCAGCGTCACGAG
>CBEVZO010000797.1:0-2303 GCA_965554365.1 uncultured Anaerolineae bacterium | reverse complement strand
GGCGGGGTCAGGGTCAGGTGTGGTAGATTGTGTGTTCATATGGCTATTGTCAGTGACATGGACGGAAAATACAAGCCGCGTACCGACCCGCTGCGCACCTTACTACTTTCATCACTGCGTGGGAACCGCCAACCAATGTATAATCCTCTCGGACAGATGTTATATGGCATCCCACAGGATATCACGATGGTCGCATCACTGTTTGTGTTGGAACACTGGGTCGCGCTGAGCGTGATCCCTAAGCTAGGTGGGCGTATCATCGCGCGACTGATGGTGCATTTTGATACGCCGGACGCGTTGTTCAGCGCCAGCGTGGACGATCTGCGCGCGGTGCAGGGCGTAGGCCCCAAGTTGGCAGCGGCGATCCAGGCGATTGATCTGGACCGGACGCGCGCGGATATTGCGGCGTGGCAGACGGATGGCATTGCGGTGCTGCACCGGGACGCTGCCGGATATCCTGCGGCGCTGCGCGATCTGGATGGTGCGCCGCCTGTATTGTTCCAATGCGGAACTCAGACGCCAGCCGATGCACGCGCGGTCGCTATTGTGGGCACGCGCCGCCCACGCCCTGAGTCGCGCCGCGTGGCGCACCAGATCGCTACGGCGCTCGCAGAGCAGGGCTGGACGGTGATCAGTGGTTTGGCTGCCGGAATCGACACTGCCGCGCATACCGGTGCTGTTGATGCTGGAGGGCGAACGCTCGCCGTGTTGGGTTGCGGTGTGCATGTGGTATATCCCCCGGAAAATGCGTCGCTCGCCGCACGTATTTGCGCTAATGGTGCGCTGCTCTCCGAAACACATCCCGACGCGTCGCCCCAAACCCCGACATTGGTTGCGCGTAACCGTTTGATCAGCGGGCTGAGTCGCGCGGTGGTCGTGGTGGAAACCGGAGTGCAGGGCGGCAGTATGCACACCGTGCGTTTTGCGCGGGCACAGGGCATCCCGCTGTGCGTGGTGGCGCATTCTGCGGGGGGAAACCGCCAGTTGGGTGCCGAGGGCGCGTATGAATTACCGGGAGATGCGATGGCGGGCGCGCACTTGATGCGCTGGTTGGAGAAATGTTAGAGAGTTGCAAAAGAGGTTGGAGTTAAGTTTGAAAATGCATGGAAACCGGGGTATAATGATCATAGGTGGGTTACATCAAGCACGACAGATAGATTGCGCTTGGTGATAGTCGTGGAGGAGCGCGCAGTAGCACATGCGAAGCGATGTGCGGGCGCGTTTGTTTTATTTGGGAGACTGAGACAACGGTGTGCTGTGAAATGCTGTGGCGGGATTTCTGCAACACGCCGGGGGATTATTTATATTTATGCTTCAGGTTATTTTTTAGGTTGACAGGGTACATTGGTGCATGGACTACTGAACTGCTGCACTATCGTTGATGTATGGGCCAAAAAGGGTAGAAACGATAATGCCGCGTGATGATGATCTTCCACAACGCCGAGATTACCGGCCTTCAGATCAGCTTGCGCCTCCGCAACCCGACCGCAGTTGGCGGGAAAACGGTAATGACAAGACTGAACCGGTGGTGAATCCTGCCTGGGAACCGCCGGGAGGGTTGCACTATGTGTCTGAGCCAGAGTTGCCCTCGGATTCTTTCGCGGAGGTGCAGCCCGATTCCCCGTCCGATGCATTTGCGGTGGATGGTGTGGCGCTTGATCAGGAGTACAGCATGATGACGCCACCGCTGGAACCAGACGAAGTGATCGATCCTGATCCTGACGAATCTGGTGTATCCCCGGCCTGGACACCGCAGACGACCGATGCACCGAGTGACGATGCGTCTGCGCTGCGGGCGTTTCCGCGTCCTGCTGATCCGAGCGTGCCGGTGGACCCGGAGGGGCTGTCAGTGCAGGAACGGTATGATATTTTGCTGCACACTATTGCGTTATATCAGGCGGATTGGAAGCTATCGCGTGTGCGCGCACATGAGGAAAGCGGACAGTTGCAGGCTTTTCTGATATCGCGCCACCGTCCGATGTCGATCCGTGAGGCACACGAATGTGATCAATTGCTGATCATCGTGGTAGATACTGAGGGCAACACAGAGATTCGCGAACCGTCAGGTCGCAATCTTAAAGGTTGGCGGCGTCGTTTCCGAGGCGGTGGTGATAGTAAGCCTGCTTGAGTGCGCGGCGCAGCTAAATGAATCCGGAATACCCTTATGCCCCCGTGACGTCTATGCGCCGGGGGTATTGTGTGATAGGCGCTGTGTTATGTGCAGCGCGCCTGTCAGCCGGTCTGCAGCGTCGTGAACGGGATGCGCGACGTGCTCGCCAGTTGCGTCAGCCCGAAACGGAGCG
>CBEVZO010000796.1:0-2305 GCA_965554365.1 uncultured Anaerolineae bacterium | reverse complement strand
CCTGGGGCCGACGGGGTTCGGCGAGTCGCCGTACCAGACCTTTTCCTCGTTCGCAGGAAACACCAGCCTGATCAGCCTGGACAAGCTCAAAGATAACGGCTGGCTGACCGAGGCTGATCTCGCACACCGGCCCTACTTCCCCGCGCGCAAGATGGACTATCCCACCGTGATCGCGTATCACGACGAACTGCTCTCGCTGGCGTTCGACCGCTTCATGCGCGATGCCGAGGCCCATGACGAGTTCGAAGCGTGGTGTGCGGGGGAAGCCTGGCTCGACAACTGGGCACTGTTCATCGCGATCAAGGAATTTCACGGCTTGCAGCCCTGGACCTCGTGGACCCGCGACCAGGCGTTCCGCGAAGAACACGCGCTGCGCGAAGCCCGCACGATGCACCAGTCGCGCATCATGGAGCATCGCTTCCGCCAGTGGGTGTTTTATCGCCAGTGGAACGCCCTTCGTGCGTACGCCAGAGAGGCCGGGATTCGCATCATCGGCGACCTGCCGATCTACGTGGCGCACGACAGCGCCGATGTGTGGGTCAACCGCCACCTGTTCGATCTGGATGGGCGTGGGATGCCGAATCACATTGCGGGCGTCCCGCCGGACTATTTCAGTTCCACCGGGCAGCGCTGGGGCAACCCGCTGTATCGGTGGGAAGAACACGCGCGCACCGGCTACGCCTACTGGATTCGCCGCCTCGCCGCGATGCTCAAGCAGGTGGACATTGTGCGCGTGGACCATTTCCGCGCCTTTGACCGTTATTACAGCATCCCCGGCGACCATCCCACCGCGCAAGGCGGACATTGGGTTCCCGGCCCCAAGATGGACTTTTTCCGGGCGGTTAGTGCAGGGTTAGGTCATGCGCTGGAAAAACTGCCGATCATCGCCGAAGACCTGGGCGACGATATTGCTGATGCGGTGGCGCTGCGCCAGAAGCTACACCGGCCAGGTATGGCGATCCTGCAATTCGCGTTCAACGGCGGCGAAGAAAGCCGCTTCCTGCCGGACAACCACGAAGAAAATATGGTCGTCTACACCGGCACACACGACAACAACACCGTGTGGGGCTGGTGGACGTGCGAAGCCAGCGATCAGGAAAAAAAGCGCATGGCGGAGGTCATCGGCACAGAGATTATTGTCGATCCCGCGTGGGACCTGATCGAGCTGGGCATGACGTCCGTCGCACATACGTTTATCACGCCGCTGCAAGACATAACCGGCCTCGGCACGAGCGCACGCATGAACAAACCCGGCGTGCCCGGCGGCCAATGGCGTTGGCGCTGCTTGCCGCAGGACCTTGATCCACGCGGCGCGCACTGGGGGCGGCTGGCGAACCTCGCGGCGGCGTATGGGCGCACGCCATAGGTAAACTAAAAAACAACTGTCCGACGCAACACGCGTTACACACACGCCAACGCGCCGTTGATCCAGATGCGATCAACGGTGCGTTGTGTTGGTTAGCTATTGGAGAGGGCAAGCCCCCTCCCTACCCTGCTACGGGACGATGACCGGCGCGTCATGTGTCCCGGTGGTGCAGTCGTAGTTCGTCATGGTGAAGGTGCGGTACAGCAGCGTGTGCGTGCCGTCCCAGATGTTCACCACCACCGTGATATTCTCCGTGATAGGCCACACGGCAGTTGGCGTGAGGCCCAACGTATGATCCGCGAACAGATAGATGATGAAGTCTACACCCGTGCCCGTCGGAATTTGCGTGAAGGTCTGGTCCATGTAGTATTCCACCGCGCCGTTGTAGGCCAACACTTCCAGCGTGTAGCCGGGAGCCATGTTCGGCGTGAAGTTATCGATCCGCAGCGGGATTTCCGTCTCCCATTCGTTGCAACCAGGCACAACCGGCCCCGTCCACGTGAAGGTAGGAGCGCTGAGATCGTCGTTGGTGATCGTCCCGACGCCCTGGTTGTCCAGGATCGTCGCGCTCACCGCGCCGGACAGATTCACGTAGAACTGCTCATCACCTTCGTACACCATGTCGCCCGTGACCGTTACATTGAACGGCTGGCTGGTCACCGTCGGCGCGAACGTCAGCGGTGTGGCGCTGGCCGCCAGGTAATCCAACCCGGCCACCGTCGCCGAACCGTCGGCTGTCGCCACGTTCACCGTGACCGGGAAGCTAACCGACTGTGACAGCGTCACCGTGAAGGTGAACGTCGTCGCCCCGGCCTGCCCTTCATTCTGCGTCACATCGTCGATACTCAGCGTCGGGAAGTCGTCGTTGATGATCGTGCCTACACCGGTGGGGTCAGCGATAGTCGCGTTGACCGGGCCAGACAGGTTCACCGTGAAGGT
>CBEVZO010000795.1:0-2308 GCA_965554365.1 uncultured Anaerolineae bacterium | reverse complement strand
ACCGAAAACACCGCAGGAAATCATGATCATGCGCGAGGCAGGGCGCATCACGGCACTGGCGCTGCAAGCCGTCCGTGAAGCGATTGAGCCAGGCGTGAACACGCAGGAACTCGATGCCATCGCGGAAGATGTGATCCGCAGCCATGACGCGACTCCGGCCTTCCTGGGGTATCCGGGGACTAAAACCCCGTACCCGGCATCGATCACCGCATCGGTCAACGAGGAATTGGTACACGGCATTCCTCGCGAGGAGTGTGTACTCAAGGTGGGCGATATCGTCAGCATTGATTGCGGTGCGGTCTACAAAGGGTATGTGGGTGACTCGGCTTTTACTGTCGGGGTGGGGGAAATCTCCTCACGGGCGCAAAAACTGCTCGATGTCACAGAGCAGGCGCTTTACAAAGGTATTGAGGCCGCGCGCGCGGGAAACAACACCAGTGTGATCTCGCGCACGATACAGAAGTTTGTCGAGGGACACAAGTTCAACGTGGCGCGTGACTATACCGGACACGGTGTGGGGCGTGAGATGCACGAAGAACCGCAGATTCCTAACTGGTGGCCTGCCGGTCGCCAACGCCAACGGCGGCTGCGCGGCGTGACGCTCATACCGGGCCTCACGTTCGCGCTGGAACCGATGGTGATGGCCGGGCGGCATGTCACAAAAGAACTATCGGACGGCTGGACCGTGATCACGCGCGATCGCTCGTTATGCGCGCATTTTGAGCATACGATTGTGGTCACGCCAGATGGTCCACCGATGATACTCACACTGCTGTGATTCAGGGTGCTGCGCATCACGCGAAGTTAACCCTGGTCAAGCGGTACGCTTTTCGCTAAAATACATAATCTGTCCGGCGGTGGTATCTCAACTGCCGCAGTACCAGGAGAACTCGAAGCAATGGCACGTATTGAGGGCGTAGATCTCCCGCGTAACAAGCGCGTTGAAATCGCACTCACCTATATCTACGGGATCGGTGATACCCGCAGCAAGCAACTTATCGAGGCGTCAGGCGTCAACCCGGACACCCGTGTCCGTGACCTGACCGAAGACGAAGTCGCAAAGCTGCGTGAGGGTGTCAGCCAGTTCCGCGTAGAGGGTGAACTCCGCCGCGAAGTGAATATGAACATCAAGCGGCTAATCGAAATTGGCAGCTACCGGGGCCTGCGTCATCGGCGCAACCTGCCGGTACGCGGTCAGCGCACCAAGACCAATGCACGCAGCCGCAAGGGTCCCAAAAAGACTGTGGCGGGACGTGGACGGCGTCGTGGAGCGAAGAAGAAGTAACTCCTCTGGTCTGGTTAGTTACAGCCGGTGTGTTTTACTCAAGCACGGCACTGGCGAGTGTGAGAAGCACACAATCGCGCATCGTTGGTGACCGTGTGCTGATGCTGTTGGACGTTCACAATCGCGTAGATGGTGATCTAGGAGTAAGCAATGGGTAGTAGGAAAGGATCGCGTCGCGGTCCACGCAAGGCCAAGAAGAACATCCCTTACGGGCAGGCGCACATTCACGCCACGTTCAACAACACGATTGTCTCGATGAGCGATCAGCAGGGCAACGTGGTCACGTGGGCCAGCGCAGGCACCGCCGGGTTCAAGGGCAGCCGCAAGAGTACGCCATATGCCGCGCGAATGGTTGCGCAGCAGGCGGCTGAGAGCGCCAAAGAACACGGCATGCAAGAAGTGGATGTTTTCATCAAGGGTCCGGGTCCCGGTCGCGAAGCTGCGGTGCGTGCGATTCAGGCCAGCGGGTTGAAGGTGCGTTCGATTACCGATATCACCCCCATCCCGCACAATGGTGTGCGCCCCCCCAAGAAGCGGCGCGTCTAACGTTCGCAAGTTGTTTGCACTCGTTACAGTTGAATATGTCACGGGTGGTGTAAACACACTTGTCTGTAGTGTGGAGGAAGCCAGAAATCAATGGCACGATATACAGGACCAGTTTGTAAATTATGTCGCCGTGAAGGCGAGAAACTCTATCTCAAAGGCGCACGCTGCATGTCGCCCAAATGCTCATTTGAGCGCCGCAGCTACCCGCCCGGACAGCATGGCAAAGATGCCCAGTTCCGGCGCGGTCGCGCGTCCGACTATGCGCTACAGCTTCGTGAAAAGCAAAAGGCTCGCCGTGTGTACGGCATTATGGAACGCCAGTTCCGCCGCTACTTCCGCGAAGCGCTGCGCCGTCCCGGTCTGACCGGCTCGAATTTATTGTCGATTCTCGAAAGCCGCCTGGATAACGCGGTCTACCGTCTTGGGTGGGCCGAATCGCGCGCACATGCACGCCAGCTTGTCCAGCATGGTCACATC
>CBEVZO010000794.1:0-2310 GCA_965554365.1 uncultured Anaerolineae bacterium | reverse complement strand
GGGCCAGGAATGCCGCTGCTGCGCCCGCGCCGGGATTGCACAGTCCGACACGGTTTTGCGTGGAGAGAGTCGGCACGTCGCGCCAAACGACCGTGCCCGGATTGCCCAGACGCGGCCAGCGCGTGAACGATCCGAACTCGACCAGTCCTACCAACCGGGGGATACTGCGCCAGCCAGGAATGATATTCTCACCGCGTTCGACGGCGGTATAGGCGTCATCTTCCGTCTCAAACCCGTCGCCCTTGACCAGTCCCGCCGCCAGTATCAACGGTGACGCCAGCGTGATCTCCCCGACGCGGGCCGGGGCCGCGTGCAGCGATAGATCGCGCGCCAGGTCCAGCAGAAATGTGTAACGATCCGCACGGCGTAGCAGATGCACCATGCGCGCGTGGGATTCTTGCGCGGTCTGCCGGAAAATCCAGGGCCGCACCAGCCGGTAGCCGAGATCGTTGGCGCTCAGAAAGAGCTTACGCGCCCAGGTTTTGCCCAACGGTTCTGTGATCTGCTCTGGGGTCTGCATCACGCTGACTCCTGCGTTGTCGCGAATAAGTTGCGTCCAAAACCGGGCGACGTGAGGATTTGCTCACCGTCAAAGGCTTTGTGCCCGCGTATCCAGACCTCGACGACTTTGCCATAGACACGCAGCCCTTCAAACGGCGACCAGCCGCATGCCGAGCGCAAATTCTCGCGCGTGATATCGTACTGCGCGTCGAGGTCCACCAGCGTGTAGGTTTCCGGCGGCGCGGGCATCCCCACGATGCGCTGCGGATTAAGCGCCACGAGGTCGATCAGGCGTTGTTCGGTCAAGCGCCCTTCATGCAGTGCCGTGCAGAGCAGCGGGAGTGTGGTTTCCAGGCCGGGGACGCCAAACGGCGACGGCGAGGACTGTTTTTCGGCGAGCGTGTGCGGCGCATGGTCGGATTCCACGACATCGACCGTGCCATCGGCGATGGCGACCCACAGCGCGTTCACATCGACCTGCGTCTTGAGTTCCGGCTTCATGCGTCCCAGTGCGCCCAGGCGGGTAACGTCATTTTCTGTCAGCCAGAGGTGATGCGGCGTCACACCGACCGACACCGGCAGTCCCTCCGCTTTGGCAGCGCGCAGCAGGGTGATTTCCTCGGCGGTGCTGATGTGGCAGAAGTGCGTCGGCGTGCGGAATTCGCGCACCAGCGCCAGAATCTCCGCGACGGTCGGCCCCTCCGCGTGGACGGCGATGGGACGGGTCTGCGGCCACGCCGCATAGTGGGGCCGCCGCAGTGCTTGTTCCGCGATTAGGAGTGAGCCGGTCGTGGCGTTGTTGTAGATTTTCAGACCGCACACTTGGTCAATCACGGCGGAGTAGTGCGTGGAGTTGTCGTCCTGGCTAGCCCCGAAGTAGAGGCCCCAGTCGCAGTGCGCCCTGGCTGTAGCAATGTCAATCTTGCGGGTGAGCGCGCCGGGATCGGTGGTGGTGGGCGGGGTGTTGGGCATATCCAGCACGGCCCAGTAACCGCCTGCCAGCGCCGCTGCTGTCTCAGAAGCAAATGTCGCTTTGTGCGCCCAGCCCAGATCGCGCAGGTGGACGTGCGGATCGAGCATACCGGGAATGATCAAGTGTCGCGTCATTGGTGACCCTCATGTGAGTACGCAGGGATACAGCGTCGCCGCATCCCTGCGCTGTGCAGTAGTGTCATTATATCCCAACTACACCCACAAGCCGCCGAGGACCTTCGCCAGCAGCGCCATACGCACAAACATCCCGTTTTCCATCTGCTGGAAATAGACCGCGCGTGGGTCCGCGTCGAGCGCGTCGTGGTCGTCGGGCGTGCCCATCTCGTGCTTGCGCGGCAGCGGGTGCATCAGGATCGCGTCGTCTTTGGCGCGCGCCAGGGTGGGTAGTGTCATGATGAAGCGGTCCTTGATCGCGTCGTAATCTTCCGGCGTGGCGAAGCGTTCTTCCTGAATGCGCGTCCAGTAGATTACGTCGGTGTCGGCCAACACATCGTTGAGATCATCCGTCTGGCGCACGCCCAGCCCCTTCGACTGCACGAACTCGACAATCGGTGCGGGCATTTGCAGATCTTCCGGCGCGACGAAGTTGATCACCGCCCCCTGTGCTTCGTAGCGCGCGATCAGCTTCGCCAGCGAATGCACCGTGCGTCCGTGTTTCAGGTCGCCGACTAGCGTAATGTTTTGTCCGTCGATCTGCCCCTTGCGATCATAGATCGTGAAGCAGTCCAGCAGCGCCTGGGTGGGATGCTCGCCCACGCCATCGCCGCCGCTGATGATCACCGGTTTGCGCTCGATCTGCGTGCGCAGGCAGTCGAG
>CBEVZO010000793.1:0-2314 GCA_965554365.1 uncultured Anaerolineae bacterium | reverse complement strand
ATCATGCTGTGCGCGCAGCATCCCTTCCAGATCGGCAAGCTGGCGCAGCAGACGGTCGAGTTCACTCAGTGTGGAATGGTTAAAATTGGCGGTGTCTAACATGCTGTTTGCTCTTTATCTCGTTGCAGCGCGATGCACTTCATAGACTGGTATTTCCTGGCTGATCCCTTTGGCTTGAATGCGACCGCTGTCGATCACGGTAATGCCGTGTGCTGGATCGGTGAGTTGGACCTGACAGTGCTGGAGCGTTGAGGCGCTGATGATGATTGTGCCCGCGACGGCGTTTTCTTGCAGGCGCTTGGCGAGATTCACGGTATGCCCAATGGCCGTAAACTCTTTACGTGTGGCGCTCCCGACATTGCCCATTGTCGCTTCACCGGTGTGAATGCCCACTCGGAAATAGGGGATCGGATCTTCGCCGATGCGTGTGGGCAGCAACAGGTAGTCTTCCGCGAGTTTGAGTGCGGCTTGCACGGCGAGCCAGGCGTGATCATCGCTAGGATTCAACTGGGTGTTGAACAACCCCATAATCTCGTTGCCCATAAACTTATCGATGACGCCCGTCTGGTTATGGATCGCGTCCGCGCCTGTGGTCAGGTAGAGGTTGAGCAGTTCCATTAGCTCTTGGGGCAGAATGCCGGGCGGGAACGAGCCAAAGGGACGAGCCTCAACAAAAATCACGGTAATCTCGCGCCGTTCGCCACCCAAGCCTAATTCGTCAATGCTCTGGATGTTATCCACCATTGCGGGGGGCAGGTAGCGCCGCACTACATTGAGCGTGGCATCGCGTTGCTTGATCTCGGTCAGATCGTCAACCACGATGGTGACACCCTCGGTTTGCTCTTCGTTTTTGAGCGGTGTGAGTTTGAGGTTCAAATTCACGACACCGCGTGCGGGCACTTCCGTGTCGATTTCCAGGATTTCCTGGGTTCCGTATTGGTAGATTACTTCGAGTAAATCGCGCACATGCCGGTAGACCAGCGGGAGCGCGTGATCTAACGGAGTTCCTAGCACATGCGCGTAGGGTATTTGGAGAATGTGTTCGGCGGCGACATTGTAGGTCGTAACCGTGTCTTGCTCATTGGTTGCCACTACCCCGCTGGCAATCGACGCAAACACGTTGTCGCGCAGTTCTTTCATCTCCGTGATCTCAGCCAACGCTGCCTGATCGCGGGCGAAAAGCCGTGCATTGGCGATGGCGATGGCGGCTTGATTCGCAAAATCGATCAGCAGCGCCAGGTCTGTGTCGCCAAACACGTTATTTTTGATGCGGTTATCGACATAGACCACACCAATGGTTTTGTCTTTCACAGTCAGCGGTACACACAGGATAGAGCGCAGCGCGTGCAGCACGACGCTGTGACTCGCGCTGAAGTTGGGATCAACCTGGGCATCGTTGGTGAGTACAGGCTCACCCGTTTCGGCGACATGCCCGACAATGGTACGGCTGCCCCCGAATCCTTCTTCTTCAATGGTTTGCTGATCCAGGTTGCGTGCAATGCGGAATTCCATTTGCCCGGTTGTTTCATCGCGCAGCGCGATATAGCCGCGTTCTGCCCCCATGAGCGCGATCACGGTATCTATCACACGGTTGAGAACTTCATCTACATCCAGCGAGGAGTTGATCAGCGCTGTGGTTTCGGCCAGGGCACGCAGTTGGGTGAGTTCGGCTGTGCCTTGTGTCCTGATCTGTTCGGCAATGCCTAGCAGCCCATGTTGTACTTCCTTGAACCCGTTGAGCGTGCCCGGAGGCAAACCCATGCCGCGCTGTCGTAGCCGATCGCGTTGGCTACGCAGGGCGTCAATGATCTCGTTCAACACGCTGCTTAGCTGTTTGATTGTGTCTTGGATGGTGTCGCTTCCCGCTGGGCTGGACATGCGATCATGACTCCCCGTTAAATGAACAAATGATGCGTCCACTGGCTCCATTATACTCGGTAGAAAAGGGCTAGCAACACCCGTATAGGTTGCGCTTGAGTCTAGCATGGGCTGTGGGCAGCGGTTTTCTTATCGAAATCTGATGTGATGAGGATGTATATGGCCCGGCAGTTCGCTGGCTCAGATTTTCATTTACAACTATAATATTTTTATGCCTTGCCAAAATAGGTTGAAAGGAAGCCTCTTACGACCTGAACAGATTGTGTTTTGGCAGGCAGTCACAGTTTCCCCTTTTACATTAGTATAGGTTTTTTGGAGGAAATTCTAATGACCAAGCGTTTAGCAACCCTCGTGATTTTGGCTGTGCTGGTGCTGGTAGCCGTAGCACCCGCCGCAGCGCAGGGGCCGTCGGGCGAGTTGGAGATTTTCTCGTGGT
>CBEVZO010000792.1:0-2316 GCA_965554365.1 uncultured Anaerolineae bacterium | reverse complement strand
GGCGTCCCGCTGTGTTGATTGCCTATATGCTCCCCACTCCCGTGCGCAATGTGTGGAACATGTGGGGCTACCGGTTGCGCGGGCAATCATCGTGCTAGGAAATCGGTGGCCCGAAACCGAATGTGGAATCGCTACCGATCTGCGAGTTCGTAGATTGCGTGATTTCTTCCAGAGTACCGTGCCGGG
The DNA here is from genome assembly GCA_965554365.1 of uncultured Anaerolineae bacterium. Taxonomy (GTDB): domain Bacteria; phylum Chloroflexota; class Anaerolineae; order Aggregatilineales; family Aggregatilineaceae; genus CAYRNY01. Next base: position 2,130 of record CBEVZO010000792.1, on the reverse strand, counting down.
TCAATTGTGGCGCGGCATAGTCTTTTTTCTGCCCCTGTTTTATGGGCGATTTTTGCGCGTCTTGCAGTGGAGACGGTGATGGATCATGCACGGGCAACTCGCTTTCGATAAAGGACACAGTATGTACCCATTACATTGCCTAAGATCATACTTTTTTTCACGGCGCTTGTCAAAACTTATATCGCCTGTTGCTGTTGCAACCACAGCCCCAACAACAATACAATCCATAGTGTTAACATAACATCGTTGTAGGTTGTCATCTCGGCAGTAGCCGCATACTCTTCTGCGAGCTTGTCCAGATTTACATAGGGACGCAGTGCATCGGGCGCGCCGGAGACAGCAGCATACCATGCGGCGCGCTCATGTTGCTGAAACACATGCGCGAAATTGTGGCCGAGATGTGTTTTCGAGCGCCGGGTCAGCACTGCGGGCGGCAGCACATCTTGCAACGCCTGACGCAAAATCCAGCGCGTTGTGCCCTCTCGCACCTTGAGATCGCCGGGCAGCCCCACGCAGAACGTCACCAGACGGCGATCATAAAACGGGTGGCGCGCTTCAACCTGTGCGCCCGCAGCGACGCGATCCAGCAGTTCCCAGGACCGGCTGATAAACGGTGAGGTGGCGGCGCGGATGTGCGCCTCGCGTTCACTGGTGATCGGCGGGCCCGGTTGGCGGCGGGCCGTAATATGATCAGCCATCCGTGCCGCAAACGCCGGGTTGAAACGGGCAGGCGGTTGAAACGCGGATTGTGCGGCTCCTGGACGCAGCCGTTTCGGGAGCAGCGGGCGCAGCACATAGTCGCGCATCAACCGGCGGCGTGATATCCTGCTGAGCCGTCCCAACGCGTTGAGTGCTGTCGGCAGCCGCCACCATGTCAAGCTTTGCGCAAATCGCGTCAGCACCGGAAAACCGTAATCCTGATGCAGCATACGACGCATGGCAGGCCCGACACCGGCGAGATTGTCGAGGATATGTTCAAGCGTAGTGGCGTAGGCATCCCAACGCTGATGATAGGCCAATTCCGCCAGCCAGCCCACCCCATGCGACACTGCCGTATCGCCGTCTTTGCCGCTTAGCAGGACGCGCACACCCGCTTGCCGCGCACGCTGCGCCATGTGCCAACTCAAAAATATATTGACCGCGCCGAATGGCTCCTCCAGAAAGAACAAGCAATCATCGTGATCGGGCAGCGTGGGCGACTGATCCGCACGGCACAGATGTGCCTCCATGCCGCCCGTAGCCAGTACTGCATCGATATACGTACGCTCATCGCTGAGCGGCACATCCGGCATAATCGCTGAAAATGTGGGCAGCGCACCGGCTCCCTCCGCCGCCAGCAAATCGCGCGCGACACACGCTACTGCCGACGAATCCATACCGCCGCTGAGTTCCGCGCCCACCGGGTGGTTGCTGCGCATCCGGCAGCGCACGGCCTCGGTGAACAGCGCACGAAATGCTTCAACATACGCCGCGTCGGAGCCGAAGCGCACGTCTGGGGCATCCGCCAGCAACCAATACTGTCGCATCCGCAGGCCGTGCGGCGAAACTTCCAGCGTATGCGCGGGAGGTAGCCGTTTGATGGTTGCATAAAACGTGCGGTCATACTCCGCGACGGTGAACAGCAGAAAATCGGCGATGCGCTGCTCATCTACCGTGTGCGGCACAAAAGGCAGCGCCAACAGCCCTTTGATCTCGGTGGCAAACGCAAAGTGAGGTTCAGCCCAGGTGTAGTAGAAAGGCTTGACGCCGAACGGATCACGCGCGCAAAACAACGTCTGACGCGGCGCATCCCAGATCGCGAACGCGAAGTCGCCCAAGAGATGCACGGGACACTCTGCACCCCACCGGGCATAGGCCGCCAACAGTAACGCGCTGTCCGTAATCGTCACGTCGGGGTCGGGGGAGATATCCAGCGCCGCGATCAAGTCGGCGCGGTTATCCAGCCGTACATCAGCGGTGATCGCCATCCGGCGCACGGGATCAACGTATGGCAACTGCTCAGCCAGCGACTCCGGCGTGGTGTGGAGCATCAAATGCCCCAATCCAGCATGACCCTCCACCCAGAGCTGGTGTCCGTCTGGGCCGCGATGTGCCAGCGCTGTCAGCATCGCGTTTACTGCCGCGCGTGGG
>CBEVZO010000791.1:0-2320 GCA_965554365.1 uncultured Anaerolineae bacterium | reverse complement strand
CTGCCCTGTTTCAATACCCGTGATTTTAGCTTTCTTACATCATCATACAAGGGGGGTGAGGGGGAGAAAACCGCAAACGCGCGGAACGGACGTTTCGGGGCGCTGCGGCGTTTTTTTGAGCATTTGGAGAAGATGCAAGCTGGCCCCGCTCCGCAATCGCTACACATGAGGAGGAGACAGTGATCGGTTCACAACAACCCACGATATTCACCATCCGTGACACGAATGCACGCATCCGCGCCGTATTGGAGAAAGAAACGGTCGGCAAACCGTTCTGGATCGCGGGGTTAGTGCGCAAGCATTTCATTTCCGACTGGGGACACGAGTATTTCGAACTGCTGGACGAGGAATATACGATTCGCTGCATGGTGCGCGAGAACGTGCGCGGGAGCATTCCGTTCTCGTTCGCTAACGGGCAAGAAGTCGAAGTCTGCGGCACGATTCGCGTGTATGAACCTCGCGCCTCAGTCGAGTTTGAAGTCGAGGACGCCAAGTTCATTGATCCCATTCTGCCGCGCCTAAACGAAGACACAGAAGCACGATTGGCAAAAATGGGGTTGTGGCCGCGCGACAAACGTCCGCTGCCGGAGGTAATTGATCGCATCTGGCTGGTGACGAGCAAAAATAGTGACGCGGTGCGCGATTTCGAGAACACCTACCGTGAACATCGTGGACAGGCTGGAATCAAGATCAAGGATGTGCGGATTCAAGGTCAGAGTGCGCCGCGCCAGATTGCCGATGCGATCAACGCGCTCAATGAGGAATATCTTGGCGATCCGGCAACGATCATTGTGCTCACACGCGGCGGCGGGCGCGGTGCGGATTTGCAGGTGTTCAGCGATCCGATTGTGGCAGAGGCAATCTGCCGGTCACGATTGTTTGTTGCGGCGGGAATCGGTCACGAAGCCAATGAAACTTTCGCGGACCTTGCGGCTGATATCTCAAAGGGCACGCCGACCGCCATCGCCGTGTATCTCGCGACGCGGGGCGAGATACTAGAGGCTACCACCGCACAAGCTGCGCCACGCCAAACAACCTCGCCGCGCCCCGAACCTGCTACCACATCGACAACACAACCTCGGCGCTCTTTGGCTGTAGGAGTTGTGCTTGGCCTGATTCTGGCTGTAGCAATCGCTGTGTTGATACAAGTAGCGTAGAGGCCAGCGCATCACACCAGCGCCGTCAGCACCCACAGCAGCGCCATCCCCACGCCAATCGTCACCAGCGGGGAGCGCGAATACCACGCGACCACCGTCGCGACGAGGCCCGCTATGAGATGCACGTTCGTCAGCGCGAGATCGAGCGATCCATCGGGCATGAACATCCGAGGGAAGATGATCGCGCTCAGGGCGGCGGGCGGCACATAACGCAGCGCACGCCGCAGCCGGTCAGGGAGTTCCGCCTGCCCCAACAGCACGATCACCGAGAGACGCACGCTGTACGTCACCGCGACCATGCCCAGGATAATCAGCCACAGTCTCATGCGGACTCCTCCTCCAGTGTGGCGGAGGAAACGGGCGCATCCTGCCGCACGGACTCCGCGACCATGCCCGCGCCGATGCCGATCAGCATCGCGACGATCAGCCCCAGGTTGTACGGCCAGTGATAGGTGAGCATCGCGACGAGACCCGCTGCTACCGCCGCGAGGATCATCGGGCGATCCGTGAGGACGGGCATCACCAGCGCGATGAATGTCAGCGGGAGCGTGAAATCGAGCGCCCAACTCTCCGGCACGGCGGCTCCGAGCAGGATGCCCAGCGCGGTGCTGATCTGCCACGCGACCCACAATGTGAGTCCCGCGCCGAGGGTGTGCCAATGCTTGTTCGTCGCACGGGCGGGCGGATCGGGATCGCGCTCATAATGCACAATCGACACGGCATACGCCTCGTCCGTGAGCAGGAACGCGAGCAGATATTTCCAGCCACGCTGCAGGTGCTTGAGGTAGGGGGCCAGTGACGCGCTATAGAGCATGTGGCGCAGATTGACCATGAACGTCGTCAGCACGATCACGATGCCCGGTGTGCCCGCCGCGAACAGCTCCGCCGCGATGAACTGCGACGATCCCGCGAACACAAACAGCGACATCCCCTGCGCCACAGCGAAGGGCAGGTCCGCTTCAATCACGTTGATGCCGTAGATCATGCCAAAGGGGGCCACGCCCAGCAGAATCGGAAGCTGTGCGCGCACGCCGCCCCAAAACTCACGAGTGGGAGAGCGCATAATGGTGTCCTTCGTAAGGTATGTAAGTGCAAAAGCATAAATACGCTCTATGTGAATTCAATCGCGCTGGGCCTCACCCCCTAAATCCCCCTCTCCATCC
>CBEVZO010000790.1:0-2329 GCA_965554365.1 uncultured Anaerolineae bacterium | reverse complement strand
CCGCTCACGCACAACGGCGCACACTACCAGATTCCCTACGCTGGCCCAGACGCGACCGGCCTCGGCAAGCCGCTGAAAAGCATTTTGCACGGGCGCGCCGATCTGCCGATCTATCTCGCGGCGAATGGTCCCAGGAATGTGCAGCTCACCGCCGAGATCGCTGATGGCTGGCTGCCAGTGTTATTCGCGCCGCGCCATTACGATACGGTGTTTCGTTCGCATGTCGAGGCCGGGTTCGCCGCTGCCGAAGTCGATAAGGACTACGCGCAGTTTGATGTCGCGCCCTCGGTCATGGCGGTGGTGGGTGATGATCTCGACGTGTGTCGCAAGCGTGTGAAGCCGTATCTCGCGCTGTACATTGGGGGGATGGGCGCGCGCGGCAAGAACTTCTACAACGACCTCGTGGTGCGCTATGGCTACGCGGATGCCGCCACCCAGATTCAAGACCTGTATCTCGATGGCAAACGCCTCGCCGCAATCGCCGCCGTGCCGGACGCGCTGGTTGATGAGTTGGCGCTATGCGGCCCGCCGGAGCGCATCGCGGATCAGCTTGCGGAGTGGGGGAACGCGCCGATCACCACGCTCAACGTGATTCAGCCGGATGCCGTTACGCTGCGGGTGCTGGTACAACTGACGGGTTGATCGGCGCGGAATGGTCTACAATCTGCAACATGCGTTGACCACGCGCCACTGCCAGCCTGTTATACAAGGGAAATCATGTATGCTCACCAGTGTCGCCATTGTACTACTCACCCTGACCGCCTTCGCCGCCCTGCATAGCATCACCGCTGCCGCAGCCACCAAGCGCCTGTTTCAACGTCTGTTCGGCGCGCGTGCCTATCACGGCCTCTACCGGCTGCTGTTTAACGCGCTCAGCGGGATCACCTATTTGCCGCTGTGGTGGCTGATGGGCGCATATCCCGGCCCGACATTGTGGGCGGCAACGGGGATCGGTGCGGCGTTGTTGACGGCGGTGCAGATCGCGAGTCTGGTCGGGCTGATCCTGGCGGGCGCACAAATCGACATGCTGCGCTTTGCGGGCGTGCGGCAGGCGTGGGTCTATCTGGTGGGCGATCCGCTGCCGCTGCCGCCGGAACCGTTCATCGCGCGTGGCATGTATGGGCTGGTACGTCACCCGCTGTACCTGTTTATCATCATGCTGCTGTGGGCTGCGCCACGCATGAACACCGCCTCTGCCGCATTTGCGCTCGGCGCGACAGTCTACTTTGTCGCCGGTGCGTGGCACGAAGAAACGCGGCTGGCGCGCGAGTTCGGCCCACAGTATCGCGTGTACCAGCAGCGCGTGCCGTTCCTGCTGCCGGGCCTCGGCGCGGTACGGCGTTGGTGCTGCGATTCCTCACGTCACGACGCCGCCGCGAAGGTGTGATCCCCAGTTGTTAGGGGACTGGGCGGGCGCTGTCTGCGCTATGCTGATCGTGTAGTCCTGAGGAGGATTTCACAATGGGCAAAATGAGCAATCAGCAGCTTGACGCTACACTGGCAGCGAAATTTGTGTGCGCAAAATGCGAGTATCACGGCGGGAAAGTTGACCGGCTGGCGATGTCGGGCACGGGCCTCTCGCGCCTGTTTGAAGTGCAGCATCACCGCTTTGCCTTTGTGTCGTGCCCTAACTGCGGCTACACGGAGGTCTTCAATCTCCGCACGCTGCAAGGCAAGGACAATCTCGGCACGTTTCTCGAAATCCTGTTTTCGGATTAGCGCCTGTAGCAGCTTGGCATGACTATCCGCACTGGGCCGCGCGCCCGGTGTTTTGATTCTGGGCGGCGCTCGCCTGATCGCAATGTCGCGCACGAGTCGCGATTCTAACCGCTTTCGTACCGTAGTTATACGTCCCTCAAGCTTTGTGGTGTTTTTGGTCGCGTGGCGCGTGTTTTTTGCGTGAGTGCGTGACACGGTATGTTATGGTTATGTTTTGTGCTAGTAGACGTGCGTAGTAGTGACATTTTCTAAATGTTAGGGTTTGTTAGCAGTTGTTAGCACTATGGTCCCGATCGGTACAAAAGCGTGCGACGTTGTGGCATGATTGACGGTGTGGCATGTGAGTCAAATGCGCGTTGTGGGGCATTCACTTGATTGGGTCGCAGCGCGAGACACAACATCACTGTTCAATCACACTGCATTCTGCATCGTGATACTTTTGGAGGGTACTCAATGGGCAGCTATCATTTTAAGCGTGTCGCCCGTAGCCTCGTGACAGGATTGATCTTGATCACTGTGTTGATCACGACATTCCTGCCGGGGTGGGCCGACACGAGCCGGGCGGCAGCTCTCGGCGGCGTCGCAGAGGCGTCTGCCGATCATGAGATTG
>CBEVZO010000789.1:0-2331 GCA_965554365.1 uncultured Anaerolineae bacterium | reverse complement strand
GCGGCGCTGGCAACGTTAGGGATGTTGGTGTATGAGCATAGTCTCGTTGCGCCGGACGATCTCAGCCGCGTGAATGTGGCATTTTTTAACATGAATTCGACCATCGCGATCACGCTGCTGGTGGGCACATTCGTCGCGGTGCTGCTCTAACGATTGGCGATTAGCCGTTGGTAATCAGTAGGGGCGTTGTTTGCTGCGCCCACGTTTTTCGCTGCTTGCCAACCGCAAATGGCTAATGGGTTAAGTTAACAAGGAGATACCCCCCCCTATGCGCAACCGTTTATTTGCACTGATGTTGATTGTGGCGTTGGTTCTCGTGGCTGCCGCACCGATGTTCATGGACCGCGCCGCCGCGCAGGACACTGTGACGCTCAAGATGGGCTTGCTGCCGATTCTGGACGTGCTGCCGTTTTATGTGGCGGAAGAAGCCGGTTATTTTGAAGACGCTGGACTCGATATGGAACTCATCCCGGTCAGCAGCGCGCTGGAGCGTGACCAGCTTCTGCTCGCAGGCGAAATTGATGGGATGCTCAATGACCTGATCAGCACGGGCATTTTCAATCAGGACCGCCCCCGCATCCAGATCGTGGCGATGGCCCGCCGTGCCTATGCTGATGCGCCGCAGTTCCGCATTCTGGCCGCGCCGGGCAGTAACATCACAACCGCTGCGGACCTCGCTGGCGTGCCGATTGCGATCAGCGAAAACTCGGTGATCCACTACATCGCGCTGCGCATCCTTGAAAACGAGGGCGTGGACGCGGGCGATCTGGAATTCATCCCGGAACCGAACATCCCGGTGCGCTTCCAACTGCTGATGGAAGGTGCGTTGCAGGCCGCGTGCCTGCCGGACCCGTTGGCGCAGGCTGCGATTGAGGGCGGCGCGATCCTGGTGGCGGATGACAGTGCGTTGGTCGAGCAGGAATTCAGCCAGAGCGTGCTGAGCTTCCGCACCGAGGTGATCAACGATGAGCCGGAAGCTGTGCAGGCGTTCGTCGATGTGTGGATGATGGCAGCGGACGCAATCAACGCTGATCCCGACGCTTATCGCGAGCTGTGGATGGAAAAGACGCGCGTGCCGGACAGCGTGAAGGATACCTACGTGCTGCCGCCGTTCCCGACCTACGCGATCACGGGCGAGGATGCGTGGAATGACACCGTCGAGTGGCTGTTGGCGGAAGATATTGTCGACAATGCGCCGCTGTACGAGGGCAGTGTGAATCCCATGTTCATCGGCGGGGCTGCTATGGGCGATGGTGCGATGCCAGACGGAGACGCACTAAACGGCGAAGCCGTGTTTGCGGCGAACTGCATGGGCTGTCACTCACTGGATGGTACGGCGGGCGCAGGGCCGTCGGTGGCGGGCATGGCGACGCGTGCAGGTGATACGGTTGAGGACACCAGCGCGCGTGATTATCTGTACGATGCGCTTGTCATGCCGAGCCTGTATGTTGTCGAGGGGTACGCCGACTTCATGCCGCCGACCTATGGCGAGTCGTTGAGCGACGCGGAGATCGACGATCTGATCGCGTATCTGATGACGCTGGAGTAAACCTCACCCCCCAGCCCCTCTTTCCCCGCAAGCGGAGAAAGAGGGGAGCAGATCGCGTGGTGAAGTCCCCTCTCCATCAGCGCAGCGCCATGGGGAGGGGATTTAGGGGAGGGGCTTGCCTACAAAACCCACATCATAAAATACCTACCCTTGAAAGCCAACCCCCTCTCCCGTCAAGCTGGAGAGGGGGAGCAGCAAAGCGATACAAATCTAATGCGATTATTATGATCACCATCGAGCATCTCACCTTCCGCTACGGCCCACGCGCAACGCCCGTGTTTGAGGGTTTTGATTGGCACATCAAACCCGGCGAGGCGTGGTCGATCATTGGGCCGTCAGGGTGCGGCAAGACCACGCTGCTGACGCTGATTGCCGGATTGCGCCGCGCCACCAGTGGCACGATCCACGTCGGCGACACGCTGATCCAGCGCCCGCGCCCGGAGTCGGGGTTGATCCTGCAAGACTACGGTCTGCTGCCCTGGGCAACGGTATGGGACAATGTCGCGTTGGGACTGCGCGTGCGGCGCTTCTACGGGCCGGACGGCAAACATGCCCCGCGTACCGAACCGCCCCCCTCGCGCCAGGAAGCGCGGGAACAGGTCGCGGGTTGGCTGCGGCGGCTGAATATCTACGAGCAGCGGCACAAGTTCCCCGGCGCGATCAGTGGCGGTCAGCGTCAGCGCACGGCGATTGCGCGCACGCTCGCGCTCAAGCCCGATCTGTTGCTGATGGACGAGCCGTTCAGCAGTCTGGATGCGCCCACGCGCGAGGATTTGCAGAAT
>CBEVZO010000788.1:0-2335 GCA_965554365.1 uncultured Anaerolineae bacterium | reverse complement strand
CGATTTGGTACTCTCCGGGCGGCACGTCGGCGAGCGGGACGGTGTAGCTATCCACGAACGGCGTGCGGGCTGCCCAGGCCGAGGTCGGCCAGCGTCCTGCACGCGGTGCGGAATCGCCCTGGCTCACGGGCTGGCCGGGTGAGGCCGCATCCGGCGCGAGGTTGTCCAGCGGGATCAGGTGGACCAGCACGCTGAAATCCTCATGCACGCGGGCGAGCGCTTCCCATTCGAGCGCGATATCGAGCGCGTCGTCCGTCTGCACAACGTGCGCACGGTTGAGGCGCAGCGCCCCGCCGAAAACGGAGTTCAAGTTTGCGTCGCCACCGAGTGTGGTCCGCTCCCCGACCACGCGCCCCGCCTGGATCGTGACCGGATCGCGCGGCGCACCGTCCAGCGTGACCGGTGCGAATTCTGCGCCCGATTCAAATTCCCGCCAACCGATTTTTAGCACGGGCTGCACGGGTGTTTGTAGTTTGACGCTGGGTGACATCGCCTCAAGCGGGATGATGTAGTCATCGGCGTAAATTTCGCCGAGGTCCCAGGTGGTGGTGCTCAGCAGTCCGCCGCCGGGATACGTGTCGAGCTTGCCAATCTCCTGGTAGCCCGATTCCGCGCTGGCATCCGGCAGCCCAAGCACCTGCACATATAGGCTCATGTCGGTGGCCGTGTGCGCGGTCGGACGCCAGTAGAGCGTGACACGTAGGCCGTCGTCCTCATCGCCGGGGATGGGGGCGTGATCGTCCACCGCGACACCCAGCAGTTCAATCGGACCGAAGCGCGCAACGACCGGGATCGCGTTGTCAGGGAGCGCGGTCATAGTCTCCGGCAGCGCATACGCCGGTTGGATGGTGTGGAACGGCAGCACCCACGCGGCGATCACCAAGGGAATCGCGGCGACGGGCGTCACGATGCGAATGCCCTTCGGGAATAACTGCGCGAGTCCCAGCGCGATCAGTGTCGCCAACGCACCCAGCACGGGGAACATCAGGCGACCTTGCGTGGCGGGTGTGCGACGTGTCCAGTTGACGAGCGCGGCGAAGACGATCAGCGTGTGGAGGATGAGGATCAGAGCGGGGATGATGTCACGTAAAGCCCCTCCCCCTGGCCCCCTCCCCACAAGTGGAGAGGGGGAATCTGCGGCGGAATCGAGAAATGTAGGGGTGCGGCTTGCCGTACCCTCGCGTGGATCGTATGTTTGTTTCGTGCGGCGAGTGTTCCATCTCCCCGCCGCCCACAGCGCCCCGCCCACCAACGGCGCGAGCAGCAGCGCATCGCCGTAATCGAACAAGATATCCGGCGCGATGACGTTGAGCATCCCGAAGACGCCCCAGAACGACAGCCGGAAGCCCTCGAATTCGTCGATCAGATCGCTGACGGTGGGCGTCTCGTCACGCGGGCCGATGAGCGCGATCAGGCGGTCCATGCCGGTTGGTTCGCCGTAGAGGTGGATATTGCGCACGTACCACCAGCCCGCCAGCGTTGCCCAGACGATCAGTACGAGTCCGGCGATTTTCACCCAGTCGCGGAAGGGACGTTTTTCGCGCAAAAGCACGAGCAGCACGACCAGCGCGGCGGTGGGATAGAGCGCGAGGCCGCTGAGTTTGCTGAGCGAGGCCAGCGCCATGATGACTGCCAATAGCCACACGCGGCGATAGGTGAGTCCGGTGCGCCAAATCCACAGCAGCAGCGCGAGCGTTAGCGCGCTCAAGAGGTTGATCAGGTTATCGTTGTTGACCGACGCCGAGATGAACAGGAACATCGGGTTAAACGCCGCCAGCAGCACCGCCGTGAGGTGGATCGCGGGGGTTTCTGGGGCGGTGAGGCGTGCGATATGGTAGATCGCGATGATCGTGCCGAGGCTCAGCGCGATGCTGAACAGGCGCACGATCTGTACCGCGAGCGCTGTCCCGGACCAGGGGAACGCTTCGGTGTCCCAATCGTGTTTGACCGTGACGTGATTATTTTTCGCCAGTCCGATGCCGATCCGCGCGTGGGGATTGCGCTCTTGTCGCGCTTCCAGATCGTCGCGGTCGATGAACTTCACCAGCGGGGCACTGAGCGCATAATACAGGGGTGGTTGGCTGCCTTCCTGATGCCAGAGCGTGTCCTCGTCGAGATGCTGTACAGGTAGTGTGCCCGTGTCCGCGATGTGGTCGATCACGGGGAAGTGGAACGCCTCGTCCGGCGGCTCGAAGATCGGCGTTGAGACGCTGTAGATCACCGCGAGGATCGCGTAGACGACAAGTACGGCGATCAGCCAGCGGGGTATGAGTGCGGGAAGAGATTTCGTCAGTGCGTTTTTCAAGATGCGTATCTGCCTAAATTAATACCATAC
>CBEVZO010000787.1:0-2339 GCA_965554365.1 uncultured Anaerolineae bacterium | reverse complement strand
ATGTATTCCCCCGGAGCGCATCCCGATGCTGCCTGAACCGCGTGATGACACGGAGCCGGAACGCGAAATTGCGTCAGGCGATCACCATAACGGCGAACATCCGGCGGCGCGGCGCGTGTATGAGGCGGCGTTCGAGGCGTATATGCAGGAGGATCACGCTAAAGCGGATCGCTTGTTGCGCGACTGCTTGAAGTTCCCCGGCGGGTACGCCGAGGCCGAATCGTTATTGGCAGTTGTGGAGGCATATATCATGCCGCCCACTGAAGAACAGCCCGTCGAGGCCTCAATGCCCGCGCCGCGTGTTGAGGTGACAGCGCCGGCGCCCCCGCCGCGCAGCCGTGTGCTGGAAATTCTGCCGCAGCCGTTTGCGTGGATCGAAATTCCGGCGGGGCGGGTGACCATTGATAAACACGGTGATTTTGATGTGCCCATGTTCGAGATCGCCAAATACCCGGTGACGAATGCGCAGTTTGCGCCGTTTATGGAGGCGGGCGGCTATCGTGAGCGGCGCTGGTGGACGGACGCGGGGTGGGCGCAGCGGGAAGAAGATGGCTGGACGGAGCCGCGTTTCTGGCGAGATGACAAATGGAATGGGGCGGAGTATCCAGTAGTGGGCGTATCGTGGTATGAAGCGGTGGCGTTTTGCCGGTGGTTGGGTGAAGCCAGCGGCGAGGCGATCATGCTGCCTACAGAACAACAGTGGCAGCGGGCGGCACAGGGGGACGATGGGCGCATGTATCCCTGGGGCAATACGTGGGATGGCACGCGGTGTCGTAGCTCGGTGGGGTGGCTCAATAGTCCCGATCGCACGACGCCAGTGCGCAAATATGAAGGGCGTGGCGACAGTCCGTTTGGGGTGGTGGACATGGCGGGCAATGTGTGGGAGTGGTGTGTGACGGCGTATGCGACGGGGAGCGATGAGTTAGAGGGAACGGATGCGCGCGTGTTGCGGGGCGGCTCGTGGCTCCTCAACGTTTCAGACTACTTCCGCGCGGTGTATCGCAGCTTCGGGAATCCAAGTGGATCGAGCGGCTACCTCGGGTTTCGGTGCGCCCGCTCTCGCGACGCGTAGCGGCGCATAACTCTGTTTTCTGTGCTCTGAATTCTGGACTCTGGGCACTTGTTTCTGATGTGGTTGCGTGGGTGTCCCCCGCCGACGGAATCTCGCGCGGAGCGCGAGTCGCTGCAAAATTCATACCCGTATTCGCGTAGTCACGTCCAGCGCGCAAGCGCCTGGAACGCCTCAAGGAAGCCACCCTCATCGTAGCCGATGGTGCCTTCGATCAGACCGAGACGACCTTCTTCACCGTGCCAGTAGTTCGGGCCGATGTTCTGGTAGCCCATGGTCGCGGCTTCCCACTGATCTACCGTGCCCATTACGAGCGGGGCGTAGAAGCCGTCATCTTTGATTGCTTGCAGACCGGCGAGGAATTCTTCCTCGGTGGTCGGTTCTTCGATGCCAAGTTCGGCGTAGGCGTCAACGTTGTAGAGGAAGCCGTGAATCACCGAGGCCATCGGCACGCAGAACACTGCCGAGCCATCGTCCGTGATCCATGCGCTGCGCGCGACGGAGCCGAAGTGTTCCATGCCCGGCACGTCATCGACTGCGACGAGGTGACCCTGGTCGTATAGCGCCAACGACTGGTCGAACGGACGGCAGGTGATCAGATCGCCCGCCGTGCCGCCGTCGAGCTTAGCCTGCAACGCGGCGTTGTATTCGGTGGGGGCTGTCGGTGCGAACACGATTTCGATATCCGGGTAGTGCGCGTTAAATGCGGGGATCAGCACGTCTTCCCAGATGACGAGGTCATCGTTACGCCAGCTTTCAATCGTCAGCGTCACGGTGTCCTGCGCCTGAACGCCCGTCTGTTGCATGGGCAGGAGCGCCACTGCGAGGGTGGCTATGACTACTAAAACAAGAAGCTTTTTCATCGTTTTGTGTCTCCTATACACAACAACACAAGAATCTAACAACATATACACGGAGCTGCGCACACGATGGGTAGGGTGAGCGGATCATCCTTGCCTCATGCGCGATCTTGCGGCCCGTCACCTAATCCTAAACTGAATTGGCTTTCAGTGCAATTTTGTTGTGCGATGGCGATGGGGGCCGGAAACGCCAACAGCCCCAAGCGATGCGTTCACTTGGGGCTGCTGAGTTAGTCTGTCTGAAGGCGTTCAGCACTCAGAACGGTGTGGGATTACTGGGTGAAATGTCCAGTGATCGTGCAACTGCTGGACATGGTGATTGTGATGGGGTTGGCAGTACTGCCGCCGGATCCGCATCCCGTCCAGTGACTCCAATCGTATTTCGAGTACGGGTCGCCATAGACACTGAC
>CBEVZO010000786.1:0-2340 GCA_965554365.1 uncultured Anaerolineae bacterium | reverse complement strand
GACTATTCAGAGTATATGGCAATTGGCTACGCGGCGATGGCGCTTGTGTTGTTCGCCATGATCGCGTGGATGTATCTGCGCTACGTGGCTTTGCGCCGTCAGGAAACTGAGATCGTGCAGTTGGAGCAGGAAGTGCAAGCGGAACGTGCGCAGGCGGAATCGGCGTCCGCGCCCGCGATAGCAAGCGCCGCCGAAGACGCATGACGGAGCGCTGACCACAGCCGGGTATAGACAGCGCGCGCCGTGTGCCGGTCGCCGGTGAGCATGGCGATCTTTCTCCGAGAATAACCGTGCGAGGTCATGTAAATCGCTGCGGAGTGAACCCCGCAGCTACACAAAATCGAAGGACGCTCAAGCGCCCTCGTATGCGGCGACTGAGGGCCGTTTCACGGTCCGGCTTGTAGGTAGCCCGATGCTTGAGCGTCGGGTGATCCGCGCAACCGCTTATTTTCATCCCTTTGATGTGTCTCCGTTAGCAAGCATCGCGCGCCGCCGCGCCACCGTCACCACGCCCGCCGCCAGCACAAACAGCCCAAACACCAACCCGTAGGCGGTCTGGATACCGGTCTGGTCCGCCACTGTGCCGAGCAGTTGTGGCGCAAGCAAAATCGCCAGCCCCGCGCCAAGCGTGACGCGCGAACTCGCCACGTCGGACTGCTCTGGCGCTGTACTCACCGTGATCGACAGCAGGAACGGAAACAGGTTCGCGATCCCCAGTCCGGCGATGAACAGGCCCGCGATCATCAGCCCGGTCACGGGGACGAGCCAGAAGATCACATAACCGGTTAATCCTACACCCAGCGCGGCAAATAACAGCCGCACCACATCTGTGCGCCGCGTGAAATAGCTGCCCAGCGCACGTCCCAGCATCATCGCCAGGAAAAATAGCGTCATCATGAGCGACGCGTCGGCTTTGCGCAGCCCGCCTACATCGACCAGAAAATCCGCACTCCACGCGATCACCGACCACTCCGCCGCCACTGCAAGCACTAGCCCCAACCAGTACAACCAGAAGATCGCGGGCAGCGCACGATCGGTGCTGCCGGAAAACGTTTGCCGGGGCTGCGACGCGGGAATCGACGTGTTGCGCTGTGTCAGAAAAGCCACGCCCCACGCCAGCACCATCGCCACAAATGCGCCACGCCAGCCGATCCCGATGTGTTCCAGGCCCCCGATCAACAGCGGCGGCAGGATCGTGATCGCGCTGGCGACGACGTTAGACTCGGTGAGCGCAATCGCGCGGTATGGACCGTGCCGGTCCGCCAGCCCGGATTGGATCGTGGCGAGCAGCGCCGTGCCGAGTAATCCCATTACGAACATGCCCGCAATCGTGATCGCCGGATGTGATCCCACGACCAGTAGCAGCGTGCCGGCGACCATCCCTGCGCCGCCGCCCCAGAATACGTTCCGCCGCCCCCAGCGCGCCACCGCACGATCCGCGATCAGCCCCGCGAGGACCATGCCCAACGCCAACGCGCTGATGTGCATGCCGCCGACGGTGTAGCTGAGATCGAGATCATCGCGCAGCAGCGGCATCGCTACGCCCGGCGCGGCCTGCAAATACGCAAAATAGCCGAGCATCGCATACGCCAGCAGCGT
Organism: uncultured Anaerolineae bacterium; assembly: GCA_965554365.1. Classification (GTDB taxonomy): domain Bacteria; phylum Chloroflexota; class Anaerolineae; order Aggregatilineales; family Aggregatilineaceae; genus CAYRNY01. The sequence goes on along the minus strand of CBEVZO010000786.1, from coordinate 741 downwards.
GTAGCGATCCCGTACAAAGGTGGCTGTGTGTGTTTTCGGCGTGTCAGATGGTCTCACAAGTGCCTCGTTTTCGTGTGTCGCAGCAGTCCGCCGCCTAGTGTACCGCGCGCGTCGCCGCTGCCCAATCGCGTATAATGTTTGCAGAGGAACGCGCTCAAGCGTTCTCGTATGGCGTGTAATTCAGGACTGTTATGCTTTTTAAGAATTAAATACGGATATCCGCGTGTGCGAGTTAGCCCCTCCCCCAACGCGAACTTGTTCGCGCCCCCTCCCCATGGCGCTGCGCTGACGGAGAGGGAACTTCACCACGCGATTGGCTCCCCCTCTCCGGCTTGACGGGAGAGGGGGCCGGGGGGTGAGGTTGGGTTTCGCCTGGGATATCCGCGCTAATTTTTTAACCTGCATTACGGTCCTCATATATTGGAGGCCGGTGCTTGTAGGGCCGGACGATCCCACGCGCCCACAAACGCGGAAATCTGGTATAAATAGGGGTGTGGAGTTACATCAAAGGGAGCGCAACGCATGACCGACAAAGAACGCTTTGCCCAGGCCCGCGCCTTGATCCTCGAAAAACAGTTCGACGAGGCCCGCGCGATCTTGCAGCAGTTGAACCATCCCACTGCGGCGAAATGGCTCGCGCAGTTGGATCAGGTCGCAGCGACAGCGGCTCAAGTAGCGGAATCCCCCGCGTCCGCTGCGGTTCCTGCGTCCACGCTTCCTGACTCTGCACCGCCCCCGGCT
>CBEVZO010000785.1:0-2340 GCA_965554365.1 uncultured Anaerolineae bacterium | reverse complement strand
GCCTGGATCGTGACGTCGAGTGCGGTAGTGGGTTCATCTGCGACCAGCACTTGTGGATTGCAGCTTAACGCCATCGCGATCATGGCCCGCTGACGCATCCCACCCGAATACTGGTGCGGATAAGACCGAATAAACTCACGCGCGTTGCCGATACGCACGGCTTCCAACATTTCGATGGCGTGTTCCTCGGCTTCCTGTTTGCTCACATTCTGGTGCAGTATGATCGTTTCCATGATCTGCGCGCCAATGGTGTGCAGCGGCGAGAGCGAGGTCATCGGTTCCTGAAAGATCATCGCGATTTCGTTGCCCCGTATATCGCGAATGAGCGACCCTTCGGGGTCCACCTGCGCCAGATCGTGTTCGTCCCCGTTCTGGCGGCGGAAGTTGATTTCGCCGGCCACGATTTTCGAAACCCGCTTGGGCAGCAACCGCATCACACTATGCGCGGTGACGCTCTTGCCGCAGCCGGATTCACCAACCAACCCCAACGTTTCACCGTTGCGCAGATTGAAGGTTACGCCGTCAATGCCGCGTACTGTGCCATCCAGGGTACGGAAATGAACAGCTAGATCATTGATTTCTAAGACATTTTCCGGTTTCATGGAACGCCTCTAGATGGTGTACGGGTCGGCAGCGTCGCGCAAGCCGTCACCCAGGAAACTGAACGCCAGAATGACGATCACAATGGCGAATGCGGGCGCGAAGAGCCAGGGATACAGCGCGAGCGTTTCAAGATTCTGCGCTTCTTTGAGCAGCACGCCCCAACTGGTGGTAGGCGGACGCAGTCCCAGGCCGAGGAAACTCAGTGATGTTTCTGCGAGGATCATGGCGGGCAGCGAGAGTGTCGCGACCACAATGATCTGTCCTAGTGTCGCGGGGATCAGGTGTTTGAAGATGATGCGTGCGTCGCTGGCTCCTGCGAGGCGTGCGGCCATCACGTAATCACTCTGCCGCAGCGATAACACTAACCCGCGCAACTGCCGCGCCAACCATGTCCACCCGATCAACGAGAGAATGACCGTCACGGCGAGGTACGTTTTGATCTGGGACCAGCCTGGAGGCAGTGCCGCAGAGAGTGCCATCCATAACGGGATGGATGGGAAGGCGCGTACTAGCTCGATCAGACGTTGGATGATCTCGTCGATCAGTCCCCCGAAATAACCGGATGCCACACCAAGGACTGTGCATAACATCCAGGCTGATGTACCACCGGAGAATATTATTGCGATGGTCGCGGCGCTGGCCGAATACGGAGGGTATGAGTGATGAGTACGGCATGGGAACGTTTCAAAAAAGCCGCGCGGCGCGAGGAACCCGATCAAGTCCCTGTCGCGCTGATCGTGGATAGTCCCTGGCTGCCGGGTTACGCCGGGATCGACACGCGCGATTATTACGTGCTGCCGGACCAGTGGTATACGATCAACCGCGCGCTGCTGGATCGCTTTCCAGACGCAGTATGGATTCCCGGCTTCTGGATGGAATACGGCATGGCGGCGGAACCGTCCGCGTTTGGCACAAAGATGGTGTTCCACGCCGACAGCCCCCCGTCGATTGAACCGCTGGTCGATGATCTGGCGTTCTGGGAGGAGCGTATCGCGGTTGCAAATCCGCACACCGATGGGCTGATGCCGTTGGTGCTGCGCCGTTATGCGGCAGCGGAAAAACGCTTGCAGGCGGAAGGGCTGGGGATTCGCATGGTGTGCGCGCGCGGACCGCTGGCGGTGGCGTCGTGGCTGGCGGGGATTTCACCGTTGATGATGGACCTCGCGATGGAGCCGGATCGCGTGACTAAAATTCTCACCGCGATCACCGACACGATCATCCGCTGGTTGCACGCGCAGTTAGAGACGCTGCGTGCGCCCGAAGGGATCATGGTGCTGGACGATCTGGTGGGTATGGTGTCCGCGCGGCAGTATCAGGCGCTGGTCCAGCCGCATTTGCAGCGCATTTTCGACGAGTTCGAGGGCTTGATCCGCGTGTATCACAATGACACGCCATGTTCGCATCTGTTGGGCGTGCTGCCGGACGCGCATTTTGACGTGTTCAACTTCAGTCACGAAACCGACATCGGTGAAGTAAAAGCGCAGATCGGGGATCGCGTGGCGCTGTTGGGCAACGTCCCGCCGCTGGATGTGGGTGTGCGCGGCACACCGGATGACGTGGCGCAAGCCGCGCGCGCGTGTCTGGACAAAGCCGCTGCGGGTGGCGGTTTGATTCTGTCATTGGGCGGCGGAGTCTCGCCAGGGATGCCAGCGGAAAACATCGACGCGTTACTCAGCGCCGCCCGTGATTGGTTGCCTGCATGATCGGGAGTTAATAGCGCTCCCAGCGAATCACCTC
>CBEVZO010000784.1:0-2342 GCA_965554365.1 uncultured Anaerolineae bacterium | reverse complement strand
GTTCGCCAGCTAGTGAGTAAAGCAATGGCTGAAGAACATGGTGAAACATGGTGGCAAGAAGTACCCGAAAAGATCAAGAAAAAAGTAAAAACTCGAATGGAGCAGGAGGCTCAATTTAAGTGGCATGGTAATCGAGGAGAAACGGAGATTATCTATTGTGATTTTGGCGATCTGTCATCAATCATAGTAACCAATTGGGACAATTTCGAGGCCATTCTTCACGACATGCAATGGATGAAACAATTGCTTAAGACCCTGGAAAACTCGCGCAATGTGATAATGCATGGGGGGATTCTTTCCGGGGAAGATATTGGGCGAATTGGAATGAATATTAGGGACTGGGTGCGTCAGACTGGGTGAGATGGATGGTGTAAGGACAGAGATTTACCCTTACCGCATCGGGTAATTCGGCAGGGTGTATGCCATACGCCCCTACGAAAAATGAAACTCATGTAGCGCGGGAGCGCGGTCCGGGGTGGGCCGCGCTCTCGTGTGTGATCGTGGCTATACGCCGTCTCCCCGCAGCGCCGCACGCCAAGCGATCAGCGTGATCGCGGGAGAGGGTGTTTTCTTGTTCGCGAACTCCCATTCCTTCCAGGGGCGGTACATCGAGCGCGCGGTGAAGCGCCCCTCATCGTCCGCCTGCGCCATGAGTTCGCCCAACATGGCCTGATACCGCGCATCCGCACGCGCGGCGGGAAAGCGGCTCAGCACGTCGATCATATGCACGATGTCGTACCACACCAGCGGGAATTTCGGCTTGCGGAAATCCGTGCCGATGCCAAACAGGTACAGCTTGCGCTCCCGCTGGTGCGCCCAGTGATGCAGCAGCATCTCCACGCCGGACTGCACGACGGTTGGATCGGGCAGACGCTCCGCGCCATACGCTGCCAGCGCACGCACCATCAACAGGTTAGCATAGGGGCACGGGTCGGCCTTGCGCCCCGGTCCGCGAAACCCGACCGCGTCATCGGTGACGCAGGGCCACCCGTTGTCACGTACCAGCCCCACGAGATATGTCGCCGCCTGATCGATGCGCGGATCGTCTACACCGAGCGTGATCAGGCTCCACAGGACGAGCGGCGCGTCACACAGCATCCACGTCAGCACCGGCTCGTCGGAGGCGTTTTTGCCCCATTTCACCTGCACCGCAATCTGGAACGGCCCCGCGTCGTCCTGGTGATCGAGTACGCGCGCGATAATGGCGCTAATGCCGGGATCGTCGTGACGCAGGCCCATCGTCGCCAGCAGCGCGAGTTGGTGAATCGGGTGTTCGGACTGGTTGTGACGTTTTAGCGCGACGCCGGGCCAGTCGTGCAGTCCGTCGATCAGCGCCCGCACGCGCGGATCGCTCAGCATGGCGGCGCGGGCGTGCTGCACGTCAGGATCATCGGCGGACTGATCCAGCAGATCGATCCGCGTGCGGTACTGCACCCAGGGATCGCCGTGTGCCAGCAGCCAATCCGCCGGCGGTGTGCCGAAAGGGGTCATGGGAAACGCTCCTGCCTCACTCATGATACGCTGAGAATAGCATAGACCATATGTTCGAGTGGTGCAAGTAGGAGTACTGCTCGTAATGTACCTCATTCGGTTGAAATGATGTTCAGGCGAAAGCTTTACCCTTCCGCTATAATCCCGCGCGACCAGCTCCCTCTTTCTCCACCTGCGTGGAATGGCCTTGTACCTTCTCGTGCTGTTTTGCTCTACGTTGAAAGTCTGTATCATTAGGTGACCATAGCTACTCTGGTATCAAAGTTTAGGTCGCAGGGTACTGTTGGACTTGTCAACAGTTTCCCAAGGGGAGCACCACCAATTGATGCTTGCGGATTGACCTGAGTCCTAGGCTAACAAAGGTAGGCAAGACAGCATGAATAGTTGGCAGTTCACACCGTTTACGACATTCTACGTCTTGGCAGTGGGAATCTCGTACATGCTAACCTATCTGGCCTGGAAGATGCGCCCGGTACGTGGTGCAACTTACTTCAGCTTGATGACACTAGCAAGCGGCACCTGGGTGCTGGGACACCTCCTGGGATTTTTTAGCACCAACTTGAGCTGGAAGCTGATCATGTTGCGTGTTGAGTATTTCGGTATTATCTGCACAGAGTTCCTCTGGCTGCTGTTTGCCGCCACCTACGCACAATCTGACCGGTGGCTCACCCGTCGGGTACTTGCGTTGCTGGCTATCGTACCCGTTATCACATTCAGCCTGATCTTGACGATTCAACAGCACAGTCTGTTTTACCGCTCCTACAAACTCGCCACAGATCATGACCTGATTGCCTTTGTCAAAGTCTACGGCCCTGGTTTTTATATATGGATGGGGTACGGGTATTTCCTGG
>CBEVZO010000783.1:0-2346 GCA_965554365.1 uncultured Anaerolineae bacterium | reverse complement strand
TTGGCTCTCACCTTATCATAGTTCTAAGATACAAGGGGCCTATGGCAATACGCCCTCAGCGCTCCCACCAAAAACAGAATACACACGCGTATAGGTAACGACTTGGGTAGTGCCGTTAAACTACGGCTATCAACTTTCTACGAGGAGATAACGTTGGACGACTACGATTACACTGATTTTCTGCGCGAACAAGGCGAATTTGACCCCGAAGTCGCCACCGTCGAGTTTGAACACCCGCACAAGCGTGTAACACTGAAAATTGAGGTAGACTACCAAGTGACAGACCATGACATGGATGAATATTATGCTCGACAACGAGGGATCGAACGGGTTAACAGACTGACCCAACATGAGTGGTTCCAACTCGTGAAGGAAAGAAAAACATTAGAGGAGATGGAATACGGGGAAGGGACCGAAAATCGGCAAGAACTTTGCACTCGGATCACCATGCTCTAGCGTATGGCAATCCGCCCAGATACACGAAGCACATCACACGATGCAACACGGGCAGGTAGGGGCACCCCCTACGAAACCGAATGTCACAATGCGGTCGGCACGGGCATGTAGCTCAGCCGGTGAGAGCCTCGGTCTTATAAGCCAGCGGTCGTGGGTTCGAGTCCCACCATGCCTACAACAGCGTCAACGCAGCGGCGCTACAACTCCAGCGTCAGCACGTACTCATTCACGATGATCGTGTACGTCCCGCTCTCGAAGCCACCTTCCAGCGGGATCGTGAGGTCAAACGGCGGCAGCACAGCAGGACATGGCATCCGCGAGACCATCACGCGGAAAATGTCCACATCGACCACGTTGCCGTCGCGCTGCTGCTCGATATAGACCGGTAGTTCGCAGCCGTCAATGTGGTAGCCGGTGACGTACAGCACCAACTGCATCGGATACGATTCGAGGACCATTACCTCGACGTTTTCGACCACCGCATCACTGCGACTCCCTACGGGCGGCAGCGGCGTAGACACCGGATCAGGGAACGTGTCCGGCGACACAGGCGCGTCAGGATCAGGCAGCACGAATTCGAGGTACAGCCCGTTGACAGTGACAGCATATGTACCGGGCAGGAACGCGAAATCCAGCATGATCATGTCTTCATACGGCACGATCACGGCAGGACAATCCACATCTGCCGGACCATAACGCTCGATCAGTACGTCGATGGTGTTGCCGCTCTGCCCCATCGACAGTGTAATCGGAAACTCGCAGCCATCAGGGATGGTGCCTGTGACGTATAGTTCGACCAATCCGTCGGGCGTCACATTAACATGCGCGGATTCGATCACGACTAGCTGCGACATAGACTGCACAGGTTCCAATGGCTCAGCCTGCATATCGGTTTCAACACCAGCGACGGTAAAAAACAACAGCGGCGCAAGCAACAGCACCGCCGCGCGCGGTCCGAACAACAGCATCAGCAGTCCAGCCAGGAACAAGATCAAAAGTTCGAGCATCACCGCACCTCCATAACCCAATCGCGTCCAGCGTTTCGCGCAATTTCACCGTCCCCCATAATCCTGCGCGGTGAGCAGACGTGAATACGCGCTTTTCTCCCCCTCTCCGCGTGTGGAGAGGGGGCCGGGGGGTGAGGTTTTCAATCACGTCTAGAAACAAGACGGTTGCGCCGGGGAACAAGTTCCATTTTCCCGGTCGCGCGCTATAATGCATAGTATCAGCAGCATCCACAGAACGGACTATACCATGCACGTGGTCACGCTGGAAAACCTGCACAAAACGTTTCGCCTCAAACAGAAAGCCTCCGGGCTGCGCGGCAGCGTGCGCGCACTGTTCAAACCCGCGTGGCAAACCGTCGAGGCCGTGAAGGGTGTCTCGCTGGAACTTGAGGAAGGCGCGCTGCTGGCGTTCATCGGTCCCAACGGCGCGGGCAAAAGCACCACGATCAAGATGCTGACCGGCATCCTCTATCCTACGGGCGGTCACGCCGAGGTACTCGGCTATGTGCCCTGGCAGCAGCGCCGCCAACTCGCCTATCACATCGGCAGCGTATTCGGGCAGAAACCGCAGTTGTGGTATCACCTGCCCCCGGTGGACACCTTCGAGCTGTTCGCGCACATCTACGAACTGGACCGCGCCGCCTTCGAGCGCCGCAAAGGGTTCCTGATCGAAGCTATGCAGATCGGCGATCTGTTGCACACACCCGTGCGCAAGCTCAGCCTGGGCCAACGCATGCGCTGCGAGATCGCCGCCAGCCTGCTACACGGCCCGCGCATCCTGTTTCTGGACGAGCCGACCATCGGCCTGGACGTAGTGGCGAAGCAGAACTTGCGCGGCGCGATCAAGACGCTGCACAAGGAAGAAAAACTGACCATCTTCCTC
>CBEVZO010000782.1:0-2363 GCA_965554365.1 uncultured Anaerolineae bacterium | reverse complement strand
TCCACTGTGCCGAACTGCGTTTCATACGATGTGTTGGTGGCGCGCACCGCGACCTGGAAGTGGACTTTCAGCATGATGTGGCGCTCGTGCCAATCCACAGCGGTGTCGAAGCGCAGTGTGCGGTTTCCGGTGAGCAGGCTCACGCGCTGCACGATGATAGATTTGTTGAACTTATAAGTCATTTCCAGCGTGGCGCGCAGCGGACCCGCCTCGATCAGTCGTACCGACTCCGCTTCGAGCCGCCAGCCCTGATCTTGCACGTAGGGTTCTACATCCCACGCATCCCATTTTGGAGGGCGGTCCACATAGGCCCACAGTTGATTACCGATTTCGCCATCCGCCAGTACATCACGCCCAAATTCGCGGTCATAAAGCCGGATCAGGTTACCACTGGCGTCAAACTCGGCGCGCAGATATTCGTTTTCCAGACGTTCGCCCGTACCCTCTACCGGACCGTAAACCGGTACGGGCATGGCTTGCTCTACGTTGCGCACGATGTAGGCTTTGTGTCCGTAAGCGGGGACATTGTTGGGCAGTATCAAAACGCGGCGCGCGTCTTCATCGATCCATTGGTAGGCTTTGTAGCGTCCGCTCGGCCCGACGATCTCGACCGGGCCTTCACCGGGCAGCGTCAGTTCGACCGGTCCGCCCTGCGTCATGCCGAGCGTGTTGAAGACCACAAAGCCTTCCATGTCTTCGTCCCAGCGGATGTGGCTGGTCAGTGTCTGCAACGCCTGATCCAGCGCGGTTTGGGCGCGCTGTTGTGCGGCGGCATAGTCGCGTTCGGTGTCTTCGTACACGGGCGTGATGCTGCTGCCGGGCAAAATGTCGTGGAACTGGTTGAGCAGCACCGTCTCCCACGCCGCGTTGACGGCTTCATGCGGATACGTGCCTTCCAGCAAGAACGCGGTAGAGGCTAAAGCTTCGGCGTCGTGCAGCAGCACCTCGGTTTTGCGATTATGGCGCTTGGTGCGCGCCTGCGACGTAAACGTGCCCAGATGCATTTGTAGGTAGAGTTCGCCAACCCAGTGTGGCAGATCACCCGGGATGGTTTCTTCGAGCGCGTGGAAGAAGTCCTCCACTGTGCTGTGGATGACGCGCGGCATCCCCGGCAGATCGTTCATGCGGGCGCGGCGTTCGAGCGTGTCACGATTGGGGCCGCCGCCGCCGTCGCCCATGCCGAACGCGACCAGCAAGTGGTGGTTAGCGTCTTTTTGCTGATAACGCGTCCACGTTTCGATCACTTCCTGCCCGGTCAACATGGAGTTATAGGTTGTGCGTTCAATATCCTCACGTCGCGCTGAGAGTTCGGGCGTGGTCGCGAGGTGCGTCAGAATGCGCGTGCCGTCCAACCCTTCCCACCAGAACGTTTCATACGGGAACCGCGTGTGTTTGTTCCAACTTAGCTTGGAGGTGAAGAAATAGCGCATCCCCGCTAGCTTGATGAGCTGCGGCAACGCCGCCGTGTACCCAAACACATCCGGTAACCACAACGCCTCTGGTCGCACGCCCAGTTCGCGCTCGAAATAGCGCATCCCGTAGAGGAATTGTCGCACCAGCGCTTCATTGCCGGGCATGAACGTATCCGGCTCGACCCATGTGCCCCCAGTCGCGTTCCAGCGCCCTTCTGCGATGCGCGTTTTGATGCGGGCGAACATCGCTGGGTCATCCTCCGCGACCATTTTGTACAGGTGCGGTTGGCTCTGTGTGAAACGATACGCCGGAAATTGGTCCATCAACGCGAGCGCAGTAGCGAAGGTGCGTGTTGCTTTACCGCGTGTCACTTGCAGCGGCCATAGCCACGCCACGTCGATATGCGCGTGACCGATAGCGTGGAGTGTGGGGCGCGGCGTGAAACGCCAGGCGGCAGGCGGTTGGGAGAAGATGCGGTCATGCAGCAAGGCGCGGGCTTCGCGTACACCCGCCAGAAATGCTTCATCCGGCGGATTGAGCCAGTTGATATGCTGAAATGCTTCGTCCAGCGCGCGCAGATAAAAGCCCACTTCTGGAGCCTCATCCGGCATCGCGGCGATGCTTTCCAGTAGCACAGTGGCGTCCCAATACAGCCCTTCAACATCACGGTCGAGAATCGCAAGGTCGTTGATCACAAATCGTATCCGGTGATCGCCGGGCTGCGATACGCCAGTGAAACACGCCAGCGTGAGTGTGAGCGGTTGCCCGCCAGCCGCGTCGTCCGTGAGTAGCGCGTCGTGGTGCATGTGATTGAGCGCCTGTGGCGGTGTGTCAAGTCCTGCCACTGTGAGCATGGCTTCCGGTCTCGTGAATATTTCGCTGTCCGGTGTATCGTGCAGCACGTCGAAGACTGCGTGCAAGACGACCGGTTGCCCCGCAAATGCTGCGGG
>CBEVZO010000781.1:0-2365 GCA_965554365.1 uncultured Anaerolineae bacterium | reverse complement strand
TCAGTGTGCGATAGAAACGCAGAATTGTGATACACGGGAAAAAGAAAAGGACCGCATAGCGGTCCTTACATTTGAGTTAGACGGGGTGGGGAAGAGATGCTCTAGGGTAAGCGGTATTTGGGCCGGGAGCATATCCAACTCAAATGTATAAATAGTATAAAAGACGCGCATTACAGGTCAAATTACTAACCAGACCTCGTATCTCAAACCTTCGCCTAGCATAGGACCTTAGTACCTGTTACAACCCCATAACACAACGCTAATCAGCAAGGTCTAACGGGCTGCGCGGCGCACGTCACACCAGCGCTTGTGGAATGGCGCAGCACGGACATCAATTCGCCAGCAAGGACTGCACGCGTTCCAATAATACACGCGGCGAAAACGGCTTGATAATGTAATCGTCCGCGCCCGCATCCAGGCCCATTTCGACATCGATCTGCTGACCACGCGCCGAGATCAAGATCACGGGCGGGGCATCAGCGCCCAATGCCGTTTTGACTTCGCGGCACACTTCCAACCCTTCTTTGCCGGGCAGCATAATGTCCAGCAACAGCAAGTCGGGCCGTTCTTCCAGCGCAATTTCCAATGCGGTCGCCCCGTCGCCGGTCGTCCGCACGGTATAGCCCGCTGATTCCAGCTTGCGCTGGATTAGCAATAGAATATGAAGCTCATCTTCCGCTACCAAGATCGTACTCATGACCAGACCACCTGATAATTCCCATTGTTCCAGGCGATAATGTGCCCGGTTGATAATACAGCTAGTGTAGCGGTTTTTGCAGCAATGCGCCACGCTAACACGGAGTTCTAACGCAGCCTAACCTCGGTAAAAGATCACCGCAAATAGTGTCTCTACTGCTCCCTGCACACCGCAAGCGCACAACCTATACGCGTTGTGTCTACCGCGCAGTGGACTCACGTGTGTCTGCCTTTGTCGGCGTGTCGGGAATGGTAAAGCTGTAGCCTATACCACGTATGGTTTGAATATAGCGTGGCTTAGCGGCATCCGGTGGCTCGATCTTGCGGCGCAGACGGTGCATATGAACGCGCAGCGTATCTTCGTAGACTTCTTCAAACGGCCACACACGCGACAGCAGCACATTCAACGATACAACGGCCCCGGCCCGGCTGATCAACAGATGCAACAGTCTGGCCTCGGTAGGAGTCAGTGTCACAACGCGCTTATCGGCAAATTTGAGCCTGGCATTGGCAAAATCAATTGCGAGCCAATCGTCAATCTCCATGATCGGGGCATGGGCATAGCCAAACTCCGCCACCCGGCTGATGACGCGCTGCACCCGCACCACTAACTCGTCAATATTAAAAGGCTTGGTCAGATAATCATCCGCGTATTTCTTGATTCCCTGAATCACTGTGCCGGGTTCGCCACGATTCGAAATGATAATAATCGGCACATTGCCGCGCGCGCGTAGTGCTTCGCTGAGATCAAAGCCATGCGCAGACGGCAGTTCCAGATCAAGAATCACCAGGTGCGGCAACCCGTGCTTCTCGACATGACGCAGCAACGGTGGCCCATCGTGCAGTACCGTGACGGTAAGCTTGGCCTTCTGTAGTTCCTCGCAGACTGCGGTCGCTAAATCAACATCGTCTTCCACGACAACAATATGCGCATCTTCAGGAAATGACATGGGAGCTGTCCTTTCTCCGTCCCACTGACAACACAAAACCCCTGTCGGTGACAGGGAGGATAGAAAAACGTTAGAGACTAGTTAGCGCGCTCCGGCCTGAAGCAACACACAGGGGCGCTGCCCCTGGGTAAATTTGTGAGCATCCCCAGCTCGTGATATGATCGCAATGATCCTTAAGCATAGACCTTAATGTCAAGTATACCACATGTTAAATTACTATATGACCCGCATCGCTCGCCAGCGCCGCCGCCGCCGTAACCGTCAGGGGGCGAGTGCCCCGCGCGTATTGCGCTGGGGAATAGCACTACTGACCGCTACACTGGGCATCATCGTCCTGAGCAGCCTATTGGCGCTTACGGTGTTTGCCCTGGTATATAACCACTACGCTCGCCAGCTTCCCCCACCCGAACAAATCACCGTCGCGGAAGAAGAAGCCTTCCTGACCACTGTGATCTACGAACGCACCGGGGAAATAGTCCTCTACGAAGTGATCGATCCGCAGGGTGGTGACCGGCGGTGGGTCAGCACCACAACGCTGCCGCAGTATGTTCTGGACGCGACAGTCGCCATTGAGGACACGAGCTTCTACGATAATCCGGGCTTTGACCTGCGCGGGATGACGCGCGCCATGTGGAGCAATCTCACGGGCGGGCAGTTGCAAGGCGGCAGCACGATCACGCAACAGTTGGTGCGCAATGTGCTGTTCACCGGAGACCAAC
>CBEVZO010000780.1:0-2368 GCA_965554365.1 uncultured Anaerolineae bacterium | reverse complement strand
GACGAGTTTGTGGACGACTCAGGCGACGTTAGTGACGAGGTCATCAGCGACGAGTAACGCCGTCACTGATTAGTGTATTACACAAGGTTCTGCCCCGCTGTGGGCAGGGCCTTTTTGGGTTCTACGGGAGACCCGCAGACAAGAAATCCTCTCTCCGCGTATGGAAAGAGAATTTTGTGCGTGTTAGGGTTCGGTGGTTTTATGGCCTGCACCGCGATCAACGGGTAGCACCGCAGAATAGCGTGGTCGCGAGTTTGCCCCTCCCCCAACACGAACTTGTTCGCGCCCCCTCCCCGCAGCGGAGAGGGGCTTAACGGCGTGCTTGCTCCCCTCTTTCTCCGCCTGCGGGATCGTGATCGCAAATCACGCGGGGGCATGGGGGGAATAGGGGCTAACATGCGCCAATCACGCTATTCTGTAGTCCTACCGATCAACGTGCCGCGCAGGTTTTGCACTCTCGCTCTTGACCTTGCACGGGGTGGCGTTAGTAATTGAACTCTTGCACGGCTGGGTGTTCAAAGAGCATGTCACTCAACCGGTCATGTTGCTTGGGGGAACCGAAAGCGGTCCAGATGAAGATCATCTCCCCGTTGGATTTGATGCGCTTGATATCGCGCACACGTAGACGACATGTCGCGTATAATGCATTCAGTTCCGTGAATGTGGCGGGGTCGATGGCGCAGCGCACCTCGTAGATCCGCGTTTCGCGGATATTGTCGATCCACGTTTCGATGAACGGGAAAAACACCAGCACGACAAAGAGTAGGCCGGCTGCTGCGCTCGAAAGCACGTATTCTCCGCTGCCCACGCCCATGCCTAACGCCGCTGCCAGCCAGATTGTTGCGGCAGTGGTCAGCCCGAAAATGCGCCGTTCTCCGCGCATAATGACGCCCGCACCAAGAAAGCCGACACCGCTCACGATCTGCGCCGCAATACGCGCCGGGTCATGGTGTTCGCCCAGTTTGAGCGACAATATGGTGAACATTGTCGAGCCGACGCAGATGAAGATGATCGTGCGGAATCCGGCGGCTTTGTCGCGGAATTCGCGCTCTGCACCAATCAGCCCGCCAAGTAAGATCGCTAGTCCGAGTTTAAGGACATCTTCCATCACCGGGTCCATATATAAGCTCCAGGAAGCTAACTCAGGGCCGGAAGGGGATCATCACCGTGATCAGTGTACCGTTTTCGGGCGGGCTTTCGATGGCGAACGTGCCACCGAGCCGCGTCGCACGTTGTTGCATGTTACGCAGTCCGAAGCTGTCCGGGTCGGCGGTGAAGGCCGGTTCGAAGCCGCGCCCGTTGTCTTTCACGGTCAGGATCAGCCGGTTCTCGGATTCGCGCACTTTGATGTCCACGCGCTTGGCCTGCGCATGACGCGCCACATTCGAAAGCGCCTCGCGCACGATCTGCGTCAGGGAATGGCGCTGGCGGTCGTTCAGCGTGCGTAGCTTGGTGGGCACGTCTAACCCCACATCCACATGCGCGAAATCACGGAAGTGGCGCGCGAGGTTCTCTAGGCGCTGTTTGAAGGTCGCTTGCTCGTCGCGTGCGCTGCGTAGATCGCGGATATACAGCCGGATATCCTCGATGATCTGGTTCAGGTCTTCCATGATGCTATAATATTGCTGTTCTTGTTCCGGCGACATGGGGAACTGCCCGCGCAGGATTTCGAGCTTCATGCCTACCGCGTATACCGACTGGATCACACCGTCGTGCAGTTCCATGCCGATGCGGTCGCGCTCACGGCTGAGGACCACCGTCTGCAATTCTTCGGAGAGCCGCGCGTTCTGGATCGCGACAGCGGCGTTTTTCGCCAGCAGCGTAATCAGGCGCTCGTCGTCCTCGTCGAATGGCTCGTCATCCTCAGGATCGGTCAGGTACAGATTGCCCAGGCGTTCGCCCCGGCTGATGATCGGCACCCCGAGAAAGCGCTGCATCGCGGGGTGTGATTCTCCGCCGAACCCCGCCGAGCGCGAGTCCTGACTGAGATCGCCCAGGCGAATCGGCTCATCGGCATCCAACAGCGCGCCGAGCAAGCCGTGCGCCTGCGGTTCGTGGCCCATCTGCTTAAGCTGGTCCTGCGTCATGCCAGAAGTGATAAAGGCTTTGAAGCCGCCATCCTCGCTGGGCACACCTAAGGCCGCGTAACGTGCCCCTGCCAACTCACGCGCAATGTCGGTGATGGCTTGGAGGGTGCGTGGCAAACTGAGTTCACGGGTGACGGCAGCCGCCGCCCGGCTGAGTGCGTCGAGCATGGCGATACAGCGTACTGCTGCGATATCGTCGGGTAGTGGTGAGTTCATAAAATCTTGGCGCAGGAAACCCACAGCCTTGTGCTGTGGGAGGAATGCGCCGTCCTCCTCTCTGG
>CBEVZO010000779.1:0-2371 GCA_965554365.1 uncultured Anaerolineae bacterium | reverse complement strand
CTGGTTGCCGTCGACATGGAGCGCCCCGAGATCACGTTCTAGCGGTTCCGGCGCTTCGAGATAGACACCAGGCTGCGCACGGAGTTGGTGCGCGGCGGCCCCCGTATACCCAATTTCGCGCATCGCCCGCTGCAACAGCATGTACGGTAGCGGATGGTTGTGGTCCGGCAGTTGATCCAGCAGCCAACGCTCTGCATCGGCTGAGATCGGATAGTTGATCGCCCCAATGCAACCAAACGGCACGCCGATCCGATTCGCCGGACAATCCGCGCAGTATCCCTCAAGCGGCAAGAGTGCATCAGCAGTGTTGAGTAAATCCTGCACCAGCACAATCTCAGTTTCTTCTGTGCCATCCGGCAGACGGCGCGTCATCTCGAAGCCCATCTCGGACACCGGGCGATGATCCCCGTTGCGCCGGTACAGTTCGATGATCGCCTCAGCGCGGTCGCGCCCCTTCAAACGACCCATCAAACCAGGCAACGTCAAGGTCTGTTTCGGCGCGCAATCGTAATCAATGATGTAGTCAATACCCATAGTGTGAGTTATCCATTCCAAACAACACCGCCCCACATCCTCACCGGACGCGGGGCGGTACAAGATGCACTGAGATGCTAGCGGCGTGTTAGCGGATCTGCAAATCCGATACCGTGCCCTCGGTCAGCGTCACGTAAGGCGAATAAATCCACCCTTGTTGACCGCCGAAAGTCACCAGATACCACGCGCCGGTCGTGTTGCGTCCCTCGATCAACAGTGATGTGCCGCTGGGGATTTCGTCTAGTTCCGCACCCAGCAAACTCGCCGCATTGCGCAGCTTGACGTTTTCAATCGTCACACCATACACTGTGTTCGGCGTGCCCGCTTCCGCCTGCGGCACGACAATCGATCCGGGCGGCGGCATGGGCACAACCTCGTGGCTCGCCACCAGATCAGCCACCGAACCGTCGATCAACCGCACGTACAACGCCGACACCCAGCCACGTACACCCTGATACTCGATCAAGTACCACGCGCCGTTGCCATTATGCGCTTCCACTGCGAAAGTCGCGCTCTGCGGGATCGAGCCGATTACTTGCGCCGCAGTGTAACTCGCACCATCACGCAGATTGAGCGTATCGGTGGCTTGCCCGGCCAGGATCACGCGCGGCGGAGCCGGGGGCAGGTCCCCAGGCGGCGCAATCGCGACGTCGATGCGCGGGATATCATCCACAAAGTCGGGCTGACCGCCACCGGTTGTGTCTTCGTTCTTCGCGTCTTCCAGGGCATAGAGCCATACCCACTCGTTGCTCACCCAGCCCTGTGTCCCGTTGCCCAGATCGATCAGCAGCCACGAAAGATCATGTGCGCCACCCAACACGAGGTAATTGTCGGGATAGAAGATCTGCGCCATGACCGGGTTGCCCAGGCCGGGACCAATGCGTACATTCACATTGTCGCCCGTCACACCTGCGTACACCGTCGCCGGGGGATCTGGAACAGGAGCAGTTCCACCGTCAGCGGGCCCAGTGGTTCCGCCACCGCCGCCTTCGTCACCCATATAAGACCAGCGCACCTGGATACCCGCGTCGCCGGTAGCCTCGTAATATTCGACCTTGAGGTCGTGATCACCCGCCGTCAGGGCGTACACGTCAATGGTATAGGTTTTGTAGCCTTCGGGGTTGCCGTGCCATTCATCAAGAATCGACGTCACATCAATCCACATACGCACGCCGTCGTCCGCGCCCACACTGAACTGCCAATGTCCGGTATAGGGGAAATTAAACGTCGTGGTCCAGCGCGCACTGAAATTGTCGGCGTTAACGCTGCCATCCGGCGACCCGTCACCCCAGTTGAAGTTGATGTCGTTATCAACGCGGGTCAAAACTGTAGGACCAGCGACAGTGGTATCGTTCCAGTATTCCGCATTCCAGGTCGCCGCACCATATTCTTGACCGGAACCACCGGATTGATAAGACCACGACACCGTAGCCTTAGCGCCGCCGGTCGCCTCGTAGTACTCCACCTTGAGGTCGTGGTTTCCGGCGGTGAGGGTGTCAAACGTCACGGTGTATTCTTTGTAGCCTTCCGCATTGCCGTGCCACTCGTCCACAATCGGCGTCACGTCAATCCACATGCGGATGCCGTCATCAGCACCCACTTTGAAGGTCCAACTGCCCGACGAGGAGAAATTCACCGTCTTGGTCCAGCGCACGCTAAAATCGTCCGCATTGACCGCACCGTCCGGCGCTCCATCGCCCCAGTCGAAGTTGATTTGATCGTCTACACGTTGCAGGGCCACAGCACCCGACAGCGAAGTGTTGTTGTAGTAGGAGGCGTTCCACTGCGTACCCGCGTTCGCCTCTACTACCTTGAGCGATGCAGGCGTTAGCACCGC
>CBEVZO010000778.1:0-2374 GCA_965554365.1 uncultured Anaerolineae bacterium | reverse complement strand
TTTCGACTTCCATCCAACCCATTCTTTATGTGCCACAAAATCCGTTAGAATGAGATCTTTCCTATAGACTAAATTTACACCATTCCAACCCTGGGTTGCATATTCCGGGCACGCATGTAATAAAAAACGCCCCGTGTCAGGGTTGACACAGGGCGTAAGGTTGGCTTGCGTTAATGCTAGCTTTCCGCGCGCCGGACCTGGCTCGCCTGCGGGCCTTTTTGCCCCTGTGTGACGATGAAAGTCACCTGCTCGCCTTCGGTCAGCTCACGATAACCGTCGGCCTGGATTTCGCTATGGTGTACGAATACATCTGGAGCGCCTTCACGCTCAATGAATCCGAAACCCTTCTGGGCGTTGAACCATTTTACTGTGCCAGTGATACGTTCTTCAGTCATTTGGGGATATTCCTTTCCCACTTAGATTGGTTTGGTGTTGTGGGAATGGTGCTGCAAGGTTGGACAAAAAAACCCAACGCACTGAAGTCTAGTTGCGCTGGGGGTTGATTTCCTGTTCGCGAACAACCTTTTCCACTACACCGCAATCATACACTGTTTTTTCTAAATGGTCAATTCACATTCATAAATCAAATACGCCTTATGTGGATTCGAATCGCGCCTTATGCTAGTTTTTATGGTTTGTTCAGCGGTCCCCACCCCAGGCGTTTCTGCGCAGCATCGGCGCGCAGCGCCCTCACTCGCCAAATTCCAGCGGATTGCCCATCAGGCGTGTGATGCTGTTCTCAGTCAGCACCCACAGCGCCCCATCACGCGCCGGATACAGCGCGTACAGGTTGTTGCTGCCCGTACCCTCGTGCCCCAGCCGATACCAGCCGCGTGCGTCGTAGAGATACAGACCGTAGTAGTTCGTGCCGACCCATACCATATCGTCCATGACGACAATCGCGCGGATGTCCGTCCATTCTGGCGCACCCTGATCGTTGGTAAAACGCTGCCAACGATCCTCGTGCCGCTGATACACACGCACGTCTGTGCCCATCCAGAGATCGCCTGCGTCCGTGACCGTCAGCGCGGTGATGTACCAATCATCTTCATCAAAAGGATCGTCCTGCGCCGCGACGGTGATCCATTCGTCAGCGTCGCGCGGATTCGTGACTTGCAGCAGCGCGGCCTCGCCGGTGAGTTTATCCTCGTCGTCATCGTAGTGCCCCCCGGTCCCGATCCATACCTCGTCGGTCGTATAATCTGCATGGATCATGGTCACCATCGGCCCTGGCAGATCGCCATTGGCGTAGGTCCACGTCATAATGTTGAGATTCTCCATGTTGATCAGGTTCAGCCCGTTGTCTGTCCCGGCCCACAGCAGACCAGAGTCGGTGGGATCAATCGCCAACGTGTAGACGCTATTGTCGGTCAGGCCGTTTTCAGTGGTGATGTGGGTGACTGTCTCACCGTCCAAATGCACGATGCCGTAATCCGTCGCGATCCAGAACGCATCTTGATACAGCACCATGTCATAGGTTTCGAGTTCCAGATAGGCGAGCAGCTCCCAGCCTTCATCGGTGAACCTCGCCAGATCGCCGTATTGGGAGAGGAACCAGTACGCGCCCCGCCGATCCTCGGCCATCGCGATCGCGTTGTGGAAGGGGACGGCGTCCTCGTCCATGATCATACCCCAGCGCCGCCCATCATAGTGCATCAGCGCGACATCCGTGCTGAGCCAGAACGCGCCGGTGTTGTCCTGCACGAGATCGAGATACTCGTCGCCCACAATCCCATCGTCGTAAGTGAACACTCGCGGACGCCCCTCAGGATCGATCACCGTCAGCGTGTCATAACCGAGCAGCCACAGCGTGCCATCCTGCTCGCGATACACTTTGCGCAGTTCGTCCGGTAGATCGTGCGTGTCTGATGCCGACTGCCACTCGACACCGCCGCCGCTTGCGTTGCGTGTCAGTTTCCAAACTGACTGCTGCCAATCCGGTTCGGTGTAGAAACCAACCCAGATCGTATCGTCCACTTGATCCGGGTATAGCCAGCCATAATGCAATCTCTTGACATCGTCGCCCGCGAGCGCATCCGGCGGCGGGATAATGTGCCAGTCTTCCGCATCCTCAATATACACAGCCAATCCGTGCGGGCCAGCCGCCCAGACCGTTCCGGTACGTGAAACAAACAATTGCCGCACGCCATCGCCCACTTCTTCGAGCGCGGTACTACGCGTATGGAAATCCGGAATATCCCAGCGGTCGCCAGTCCACAGTTCGATGTAGGACGTATCATCGGTTCCCACGAGCATCGTGCCATCGCGCTGCGGATAGAGCGCGTAAACATGTTCGGCGCGCAGACGGCTGTTGTCGCGCGTGTAGTACTCTATGGTATCCGGCGTGCCGTCTTCGGTCAGTGTAATACGCATA
>CBEVZO010000777.1:0-2375 GCA_965554365.1 uncultured Anaerolineae bacterium | reverse complement strand
AGTCACTGCATCAAAACCAATGCAAAACGTTAGAACCAGGATTTTTCAAGGCGCAGATAAAAAACTACACTTGATTCGAATCACAGTGTGTTCTCGCTCAGATTCCGTATGACGTTTAAGCAAGTTTAAACGTCACTCAAGCTGCATTTAACCCTGGCTTGTCAAACGCTTTATTTTTGCTCGTTATATTTGTGGCGTTCAGGTATTCAATTCGGTTTGTCGCCACGAGTAGTTAGCTTATCCTAACAGGAGAAAAACATGCTGAGCAGTAAGTTCTGGAAGAAGATGTTTGCGTTTACCCTGGTGCTGGCGTTGGTGCTGCCCGTCGCGAATGTGCTGGCGCAGGATGGCCCCGCACCGATTGAGTTGGAAGAAGTTGATCCTCTCGCTATGAACGGCGATATCGCCATCGCGGGTAGCTCGACGGTGGAACCTGTGACCGTCGAAATGGCGCGGCTGTTTAACGCAGACGGTTTCGGCGGCAGCATCGCCGTCGCAGAGACTGGCACATCGGCGGGCTTCGAGCGCTTCTGCACCGAAGGCTCGACGGACATCAACAACGCCAGCCGCGAGATCAAAAGTGCCGAAATCGAAGACTGCCGCGCCATTGGCCGCGAACCGCTGGGCTTCCAGATTGGCGTGGACGCCATCGCGATCACCGTCAGCCAGGACAGCCCCGTAGAGCAGTTGAAGCGCAGCGAACTGATCGCGATCTTCACCGGCGAAGTCACCACCTGGGACGAAGTCAACCCGGAATGGCCGGACGAAGAAATTCAGCTTTATATCCCCGGCACCGACAGTGGCACGTTCGACTACTTCGGCGAAGCTGTGCTGGGCAAAAAGGGCATGTACGCGGAACGTGAAGACCGTTTCGCTGACCTGTTGGCCCCGAACCCCACCCAAAGCGAAAACGACTACACCCTGGTTGAGGGCATCATGGGCAGCAGCGCCGCCGTCGGTTACTTCGGTTTCGCGTACTACGTCGAGAACGAAGATACCCTGCGCGCGTTGGCGATTGCCAATGATGTGGTGTGGGACGGCGACGCTGGCGAATACGTCGTGATCCCCGAAGCAGAATGGGATGCCGCAGGCATCCGCTATGTCACGCCGAATGGCGAGACTGCCGAGAGCGGCGAGTACATGCTGGCCCGCCCGCTGTTCATCTACTCCGCCGCGAGCATCATGCAGGACAAGCCCCAGGTCGCGGCCTTCATCAGCTACTACCTGACCAACGCGACCGAGGTCGTGGTGGAAGTGGGCTATTTCCCGGCCAGTGTTGAACTGCTGAACGCTTCGAAGCAGATGGTCCTGGATGCGATGGCTGAGTAAGCAGGCGTAGCTTATTTACCATCCTTATCAGTAGGCAAGGGTATGGGGAGGGGTTACGGCGCTCCCCATACTTGTGCGTCAGGGCAGCGCCTAGCAGCACCATGCGCCCGGCAAATCAGCAGCGAGTGAGACACACACACTATGGATAATCAAGCAATACTCGTACCCGAACAGATCCACCCTGGCGTGCGATCCAGACCGCAACGGCCCCATAGGGGGTTGGGCAGACAGTTTCGCATGGGTGAAGTGCTGATTCAGGCATTTCTATTTTTGTGCGGTTTCATCACCATTTTCACCACCATCGGCATCGTCATTGTGTTGGGGCACGAGTCGTATCTCCTGTTTCAGCGCGACTATGGCGGGGTACGGATCACGCCGCTGGACCTCGTGAATACGACCGCATGGCAGCCGCATCGCTACGAAGTTGGTATCGCGCCGCTAGCATCGGCCACCCTGATGAGTTCGGCGATTGCGATGCTCGTCGCGCTGCCAATGGGCCTGGGATCGGCAATCTTCCTCAGCGAATACGCCAGCCGCCGGTTCCGCAACATCGTCAAGCCCATGCTGGAAGTGTTGGCCGGTGTGCCGACGGTGGTGTATGGGTTCTTTGCGCTGCAATTTATGACACCGCTGCTGCGCGACATGCTCGGCAACGATACGGTAGAGATTTTCAACGTGGCCTCGGCGGGGTTGGTGATGGGCGTGATGATTTTGCCGTTGGTGGCCTCAATGAGCGAGGATGCGCTGAGCGCGGTCCCTGCCAGCCTGCGCGAAGCCTCCTACGGATTGGGATCGACCAAACTCGAAACCACCGTGCGGGTGATCTTACCCGCATCCATGTCCGGTGTAGTGGCGGCCTTCATTATTGCCATCTCGCGCGCCGTAGGCGAAACGATGATCATGGCGGTGGCCGCAGGAGCGCGCCCGAACTTCACGGCCAACCCCTTTGAACCCGCCTGGACCATGACCGGTTATATCGCCAGCATTAGCGGCGGTGATCTCGCCTACGACACGCTTGATTACAACAGCATCTTCATCGTGGGGTT
>CBEVZO010000776.1:0-2377 GCA_965554365.1 uncultured Anaerolineae bacterium | reverse complement strand
CATCGGCGGGGATGCGCAGGCGCTGCGCCAACAGTTGAAGGCACTCGCCAAAAGCGGCTTGATCTCCATCGGGCGCGCCGAAAGCGGTCTCGGCTATGGGCTGATGCCGTTTGTCGTGGGCTTCTACGAAACGCAAGGCCCCACTATCGACGCAGAACTCGCGCTGTTGTTCGAGGAATATTACACCAAGGCGCTCGGCCCGCTGACGGGACAGGAGCCGCAGGTCCACCGCGTGCTGCCCGTGAATCAGAGCGTGCCGGTCGATATCTCCATCGAACCGCACGAGAGCGCGACGGACATCGTCAACGCGGCGGCGGCATGGGGCGTGATCGACTGCATCTGCCGCAAGCAAAAAGCCCTGATCGGCGATCCGTGCGATCACCCGGTTGAGATTTGCATAGTCCTCAGCGAACGGCCCGGCGTGTTTGATCGTAGCCCGCAGGTGCGCGCGCTGACGCAGGAAGAAGCGCTCGGCAAGCTGCAAGAAGCCGCCGACGCCGGACTCGTGCATACGGTGGGCAATCACCAGCGCGATCAGCAGTATATCTGCAACTGCTGCACCTGCTCGTGTGGCATCCTACGCAGCATCAGCGAACTGGGCATCGCGAACGCGGCGGCACGGTCGGCGTTCGCCAGTGTCATCGACGAAGACACCTGCACCGCGTGCAAAATCTGTTTGGAATACTGCCAGTTCGACGCGCTGGCGCTCAACGACGCGGGAGTGATGGCAGTCAACGCCATGCGCTGCACCGGCTGCGGACTCTGCGTAGTCCACTGCCCGGACGATGCGCCGCATCTGGTGCGCCGCCCGGATGACGAAATCAAGCCCGTGCCGGTCACTGAATACGAGTGGGAAGAAAAGCGCGCCGCCGCACGCGGGGTAGACCTGGACGCGGTGCGGTAGGTAGTTCACACTGTCTCACCTACCTCCCATCTGGCTCTGGACACGAGATCGACACCGTGTGGTACAATCGCGCGCGACACAATGACATTTGATCCTCAAAGGAGACCCTATGCCTGATACCCGTGCTGGAAAAGTACAACGCTTTTGCGCTGAGCAACACGCCTCGCGGCTGCTGATCTTCACTGTCGTGACCCCGTTCAGTGTCAGCCTGGACCGGCTGATCGTCGTGGAGCATGGTAGCACGGCGCAGGTGATCATCTGCAACGGCTGCACGCCGCGCACCGCGTTTGATCACGGCAGAATGCGCGATGTCGATCCCGACGTACTCAGCGGCTTCCGCAGCGCCATCGAACACGCGGAACTAGCGTGGGCGGGCGACGCTGTGCCGCCCAACGTCCACGATGGAATCACCATCACCATCGAGCGCGCCGACGGCGAGGACTATGAGCGCGTGCGCATTGTCGCTCCCGATCCAAACAGCCCCCATGCCCGCCTGATCGCCGCGTGGACCGAAGCGTTCCCCGAAGCGCGAAATCTGCTGCGCTAGGAGCGAGGCAGCGTATGTCCGGCGACGACACAAATACACTATGGGGCGTGGCAATGGCTGGGCACGGCAGTCCTTTCGCGCTGCTGACGCCTGAACAGCAAATGATCGTGCAGGCGCTCCACGTTGGGGCAACGTATGAGGGTGATCTGCAACCGCTATTGGATGCACATCTGCTGCAATCATACGGCGCTACGCTGCGGCCCGCGTTTCTGGTGATCGATTGCGCCGAGACGTTGCGCTGTGTGGATCACGCACGGGCACTAGCGCCCTATCTCGCCGCGTCGCTGATCGCACAATGGGACACGCTGAAAACCGCGTTTGACACGCTCTGTCCCAGTAAAGCAAACGCCTGGGCCGATCATGCGCTGTTTCTGGTGGGCGCGCGCATTCTCGACATCGTGCTGCTTAACGTATTGGTGCGCGACGGCACGCTGATGTCAGTCGCGCCGCTGCGTTCCGCGCCCGATGGCTCAGCGGAGCAGTATTATCTGTGGATGGTCGAGCGCCCCATCGACTACCCATCATTCTATTACGGGCAGAACGTGACCCCAATGCCCTGGGAAGGCTGGTATTTGCTGACCTTTGGCGTGTATTCGATCAACGGCGTGCCCAACACCCCACGTCAGCGCCTGGAAACCGCTGCACGCGAGAACGCCGCACAGTATGATTCGCCTGCGACATTGGCCGCACAGTTGGCGCTCCCGTGTTACGATCACGCAGATGTAACCCGGTGGGATCGGGTCGCGTATCCCTGCGCCGAAACCCTGCTAGCTGTGTATCACGATCACGAAGACGACCTACGCGCACTCTACGGCACATTGAAAAGCAGCACCTACCGTCCTGATGGATTCGGCTCGTTCTTCTGTTGGTACGATCACCTCGTGTATACCGCCGTTATTGATATTCTGTTGACGCGTGGGCTGCTG
>CBEVZO010000775.1:0-2389 GCA_965554365.1 uncultured Anaerolineae bacterium | reverse complement strand
CCGGCATTTGCTGGAAATGGTGATCACCGACATCGGTCTTGCCAAACTCAAAGCGGCAGCCAAGCGCCCGTTGCACGGGGTGAAATTAGCACCGTACTACGGCTGCTTGATCGCGCGGCCTGACACACAGTTTGATGACACCGAGCAACCGACTCCGATGGATCATATGTTGGAGGCTATCGGCGCAAAGGTAACGGACTTCTCCATGAAGACGTTCTGCTGCGGCGGTCATATGACGCAGATCAGCGAGACGACGGCGTTTGAGATGATCCACAAGATTATCAAAAATGCGGCGGAAAGTGGCGCGGATGCCATCGTCACGTTGTGCCCGATGTGCCAGTTGAATCTGGATGTTTATCAAGAGAGTGCTAACAAGTATTTTGGCACTGATTATGAAGTCCCTGTACTGTATTTCACGCAAGTTATCGGCCTGGCGTTAGGGCTGTCTCCGAAGGAACTCGGATTTGGTCAGGAGTTCGTGAACGCGATGCCCGTTGTCAAGAAGATTCAGGATGTGCCGCCGCCGAAAGCACGCCGCGAGCGTCGTCCGAAGAACGCCTTGCCGATGCCGAGCAAGCTGGAATAGGAGGTCCACATGAGCGAGCCAAGAGTTGGTGTGTACGTTTGCCACTGCGGTCACAACATCGCCGGAACAGTCGATGTTGAACACGTCTCTGAGTGGGCCGCGAATCTGCCTAATGTCGTGATCACGCGCGACGAAAAGTTTATGTGCGCGAGTACCGGTCAGGAGCAGATTGAGGAAGATATCAAAGCGTTTGAACTGACTCGTGTTGTCGTGGCGGCTTGCTCGCCACACATGCACGAGAAGACGTTCCGCAATGCCTGCGCCCGCGCGGGCCTGAACCCGTACCTGTTCGAAATGGCGAACATCCGTGAACATGCGTCGTGGGTACACTCCGACGATAAGGATGGCGCAACGAACAAAGCGAAGTCGCTGGTGAGCGCGGCGGTGCATCGTGTGGTGCATCATGAGCCGTTGGAACCGATGCAGGTGAAGATTCATCCCGCGACGCTGGTGGTTGGCGGTGGTATCGCTGGCATCCAGGCGGCGCTTGAGATCGCTGAAGCAGGTTATCACGTTTATCTTGTAGAGCGTGAGCCGAGCATTGGCGGTCACATGGCGATGTTCGACAAAACATTCCCGACGCTCGATTGCTCGGCGTGTATCCTGACACCGAAGATGTTTGACGCGGGGGGACACCCGAATATCACACTGTTGAGTTACAGCGAAGTGGAACAAGTTGACGGCTACGTCGGCAACTTCACTGTGCGTGTGCGGCGCAGAGCGCGCCAGGTCGATGAGGACCTTTGCACCGGCTGCGGTGAGTGCTGGGCGAAGTGCCCGATCAAAGTGGTTGATGAAGTCTTCGAGGCTGGCGTTGGTTACCGTAAGGCGATCTATCGCCCGTCTCCGCAGGCGGTGCCGAAATACCCGGTGATCGATAAAGAGAACTGCACGTTCTACAAGTCTGGCAAATGCAGGATTTGTGAGAAGGTCTGTCCGACTGAAGCGATTCGCTTTGATCAGGAAGACGAAGTTCTCGAAATCGAGGTTGGCAACGTGATCCTGGCGACAGGCTTCCAGTTGTTCGACGTGCGCCGTATTTCGCAGTATGGCTACGGACGGTTAGAGAACGTCTTCACCAGCCTGGAATTCGAGCGGTTGACGAACGCTGCCGGTCCGACCGAAGGCAAAATTGTGCTGCGCGACGGCGAAACTGAGCCGAAGTCTATCGCGATTGTGCATTGTGTGGGCAGCCGCGACAAGAACTACAACGCGCACTGCTCGGCGGTCTGCTGCATGTACTCGTTGAAGTTCGCGCACCTGATCGCGGAAAAGACAGATGCGAAGGTCTACAACTTCTACATCGACATGCGTACTATCGCCAAAGGCTACGAAGAGTTCTATCATCGTCTGCTTGATGAGGGCACCAACTTCATCCGAGGCAAGGTGTCCGAGATTACCGACGTGGCTCATGGCGAGGGTGAAGACGGCAAGTTGGTCGTCATCGCCGAAGATACGCTGGTGGGCACGCTGCGTCGTGTCCCGGTGGATATGGTCATCCTTTCGGCTGGCCTGGAGGCGCGTGCTGACGCCCAGGAAGTTGGGCATATGTTCGGCACGGGCTGCGGCGATACGGGCTTCTTCACCGAGCGTCATCCCAAGCTGGACCCCATCGCAACGTTCACCGAGGGCGTGTTCATCGCTGGCGCGTGCCAGGGTGCAAAAGACATTCCCGACAGTGTGGCGCAGGGTGCGGCGGCAGCGGCGCGTGTGCTGGCGACGATCACGCAAGGCGAAGTGGCGTTGGAGCCGGTACGGGCCGAGATTGATGAGGAACACTGCTCTGGCTGCCGTATCTGCAAC
>CBEVZO010000774.1:0-2390 GCA_965554365.1 uncultured Anaerolineae bacterium | reverse complement strand
GACGCTGATGCGTGCGCATTCGCCGGATCATGTGCAGATCAAGGCGGCGGGCGGCGTGCGTACCCTCGACCGGCTGTTAGCGGTGCGGGCGTTGGGTGTCACACGTGCGGGCGCAACCGCTACCATCACAATTCTGGACGAGTGCAAGCAGCGGTTGGGGTTGTAGGCGCGCGGCGGTGATCGAGTGCCGCATGGCTCAAACTCCCAGCCATCAGCGGTCCGCAACAGCGCGACGGGCTGCGCAAACACGTTTTTTCGTTTGCGACAGCCCACAGAGCAGTGGAGGACTGCTGGTAGGCCCACCAACGCTCTCCGCATCTGATTTTCCGACGCGCGACACAGGATCGGCTATAATCGTGCCAGCATCGCACACCATACGGGTAGCTGCGCCAACGCCATAAGGGAATTTCGATGGACAAAAAAACGATCATGGTCGTAGACGACGAGCCGCACATCGTCGATATGATGGAAACGTACCTCGGCATCAAAGGGTACGAGGTGCGCGGGGCGTACAGCGGGCAAAGTGGTTTGGTGCTGGTCCAGGCGGATAAGCCGGATGCGTTGCTGCTGGATTTGATGATGCCTGACATTGAAGGCTATGAGGTGTGCGCGGAGTTGCGCAAGTTGCCCGAATTCGCTAAGCTGCCAATTCTGATTATTTCCGCGCGTACTGATCCCGCTTCGAAACGGCGCGCTGAGGACGCAGGCGCGGACGCGTACTTCACCAAGCCGGTGAATATGGCGCAGTTGGTTGATAAACTGGAATCGCTGTTCACGGAACGGGCCGCTGCTCCGCCTGCACCCCAGCCCGCATTTTCCGCGAAACTGGCAGCCCCTGCATCGCCGCAGCCGAAGCCTGTCGCGCCAGTGGACCCGGCATCGTCGCCCGCTGCATCGACGCAACCTAAGCGCCCTGCGGGACTAACGGAAGCTGCCTCGTCGCCGATTACACCTACACCAGCGCCTGAGCCTCCCGCCGCTGCGACGCAGCCTAAACGCCCCGCAGCACTGTCGCCATCAGCGGAACCTGCATCGACACAACCGAAACCACCGGCAGCTATCACAACGCCCGATCCCTCGACGCCTAAACCGCCGCCGGAAAGCACATCGTGACGGCGTCGGAGTAGCTACAATCACAGCACACGATCACATCCAACGGAGCTAAGCCTGTGACCACCGGTGATCTGATCCACCGCTACAATTACGACACCTTCACGCCGGAAAAATTCCAACCCTGGATGCGCTGGACGGCGCATGTCATCGTGCGTATGGCTCGATGCCTAACATGACGTGGATCATCAACCGCGCGGGACAGCCGGTCTACAAATCCGACTGGACCGACTCGCACAGTGGCGCCAACGCGATTGAGTTTCTCATCGCCATGCGCCCGTCGTAAGGAAGGGGTGCGACTTGCACCGTTTCATGTGGAGCGCCTGGACTATCGCACGCAAGACAGCATGGGCTTCTTCAAGGAGTTGGAACGCAGTGGGCCGCGCGCTGTACGGGAGTTCGGAGCCGCATTCGGTTATCCGCCGGGTTACACATCGCCGGAGGACGCCGCATCTGAGGAGTAACACGTATGGAAAAAGCATTCTGGCAGGGTATTATCGCTAACGAGTTCGCCGTACCAGGGGGGCACACAGCCTTCGCGCTGACCGAGGCGCATCTGCTCGGTTATCTCGGCTCCACCGATCCTGAGTTACGCGACGAATTTGGGTATGGGATTTTCGTGAAGTGGTTGATCGCGGGGCATTACACACCGGAGCAGTTGCAAACGCTCCGTGTACGGATGCTGGCAAACCTCACCGCCGGGCTGGGCGAACAGGATACCGAGACCGTGTTTCTGCGGGCGTTCTCGATCCTGTTGTTGGCGGCGATTGCGTATTATGACAACCATACGCAGCAGTTTTTCAGCGCCGACGAGGTGCATGATCTGCTCGCGCGCACGCTGGCCTATTTCGCTGGCGAGCAAGACCTGCGCGGCTACGTCCCTGGCAAAGGTTGGGCGCATTCTTGCGCGCACACTGCCGATCTGATCGACGAACTGATGCTCAACCGCTATCTAGGCGCGGCGGAACTGACGCGCTTGCTCGACGCGGTGGCGGATAAACTGCTCGCTCCGACAGGCTACACCTATCGCCACGACGAGGATGAACGACTCTCGTATGCGGTGCTGACCGGTCTCAAGCGCGAACTGCTCAACCGGGAAGCGGTGGGGGCGTGGCTCAAACGGTTCACCGGCGCGCTCGAAGCACAACCGCGTCACACGCGCGTCGATGATCCAGACGCATACAGCGCGTATCTCAACGCGAAGAACTTCCTGCGCAGCTTGTACGTGCGGCTCAACGCCACCGATGATCTGCCAGACAACGTCCGCGCGCTGATCCCGG
>CBEVZO010000773.1:0-2402 GCA_965554365.1 uncultured Anaerolineae bacterium | reverse complement strand
CTGATTATACACCACGCGAGAATGCCAGCAAGGGGCGGGAATGGGGGGTGCATTCGGATTTTGGTAGCTGAGGGGTTCAGCTCTCAGCGATGCTTATTCCGGCGCAACCCACTGGCGGCCCACACACGAGTTGTAGCTCGCACCGAGGATGATCCTGAAGTCGGTGGTGCGGTTGGGGTCCGGCTCGTAGATCACGTTGTCGGGGTGAATGTTCAGCACGCTGAGCAGTTGGTTGAGGCTGCTGCCTTTGGCTGTGCCAGTGTAGTCGTAGATCACCGTGTCGGCGTAATCGGTGGTGTCCGCCGGTCCCATTGGGTAGGGCGCGAAGCCTTCCCAGATCAGGCGATCCGTCGCGACGATGTCCCAATTGTCGTTGGGCGTGCCGTTGTAGATTTCGATGTGCGCATTTTCCAGGCGCACGCGGTTTTGCGTCGGCGGTTGCAGGAAGTTGGAGATGAGCGTGTTCATGCCGCCGTCGGGGTGCGGAAGCTGCACGTTCGCCACGCCGTCCGGGGACCACGCAACGGTTTCGATGTTTTTGCGGAAGAAATGGTTCTCGATGTCGTTTGGCTCAACGGCGAGCGCCAGCGGCAGCAGCGGTAGAATCTCCTGTATCGGCATGTTGGTATCGACCACTTCGAGCATCTGATCGTAGAGCGTGGGGAACTCGGTGATCATGCCGTTGGTTTTGGTCTGGCCCCAGATTGCGCGGAGCAACTGCTGTTGGCGGCGGCCCCGGTCGAAGTCGATGGTGTTCTTGCGGCTGCGCGCGTACCACAGCGCTAGCTCAGCGTCCATGTCGTACACGCCCACGCCGAGCGTGTAGAGTTCGTAGTCTTCTTCGGCTTCGTTGCCCGCGATCCCGTCGCGGCACACGTCGGTCATGCAGCGGAAATCCTGGATCGGGCAGTCTACGGCGATAGTTACGCCGCCAATGTCGTTGATGATCTGCTCGAAGCCCTCAAAATCGACCATCGCGTAGTAGTGCGTTTCGATCCCGAAATTGTGCAGCACGGTCTGGCGCATCATACCCCAGCCGCCGTCTGTCCAACCAATCGACTCGCCGTAGCCCCACGCGAGGTTGAGCCGTGCCATGCCCCAGTTGGGAATGAACACGAACAGGTCGCGCGGCAGCGAGATCATGCTGATCGTATTGGTGTCGCGGTTGACCGAGACGACGATCATCGTGTCCGTGTGGAACGGTTCGTTCGGCGCTAAGTCGCCATCATGACCGAGCAGCAGCACGTTCATGATTTCGTAGGGTTCGCCGTATTCATCCTGCGCCCGGAAGCGCGGCATCGCGGTCGGGATGGCGGTGGGTTGTGGGCGGTCGGCGGCATATTCTGGCGGGTAGTAGAGCGTCGGAGTTGGCAGGAATGTTTGCTCGGTGGGTGTGGGCAACGGGGTAGTGGTGGGCGTAAATGTCGCGGTCGCCGTTGGCAGCGGCGTGCTGGTGAGCGTGGGGCGCGGCGTATTGGTCGGCAGCGCGGTCGCACGCGGTGTATTGGTTGGTGGGGCGGTCGGAGCCTGCGCCGCGAATACGCCGGGAGTCAGGGGCATGGCGCTAAGTCCGATGGTGGTTGCCAGGATCGTCAGTGCCACAAACACCAGCAAGGAATAACGTAAACGATACAACATGGGGCTATCTCCAGATCGATAAAAAACCGGGCGTGCCCGGTGGATGGCAGAGCAAGTGTATCGCGCCGCGCACGAATGGCAAATGTCCGCAGGTGGAACATGGGGGAAACGTCAGACGCCGGAGTGTGTGTTGGATTAGAGCAACCGCTGCTGCACCGGGTAGCCTTCGTGTTGGAGCAGCCATTCCTTACGCCACAGCCCGCCCCCGTACCCTGTGAGCGTGCCATCGCTGCCGATCACGCGATGACACGGCGCGATGATGCTGACCGGATTTTTCCCGTTTGCCGCGCCGACCGCCCGCACTGCCTGCGGATCGCCCACCACGCGCGCGATATCGAGATAGGTGCATGTCTCGCCGTAGGGGATGTCGAACAGTGCCTCCCATATCTCCATTTGAAATGGCGTACCTTCCAGGATCACGGGCACAGTGAAGGTGCGCAGTGTGCCCGCAAAGTAGGTGCGCAGTTCGTCCACGCACTGTTGCAGCACGGGCAGCAGGTCGTTGGGCAGATCAGCGGGATCAGTGGGTGGCGCGTCATCGCTGAAGTGCAACGCGGTGATGCCCAGTGGCTTGGCGCTGATGGTCAGTATGCCGATGGGGGAGGGCGTGTGAATCGTGATCGGGTCGGGCATGACGAGTTATTAGTCCTTAGTTGTTGGGAATTAGTTGTTGGGTAGCTCCGCAGAATAACGTGATCGCGAGTTTGCCCCTCCCCCAACGCGAACTTGTTCGCGCCCCCTCCCCGCAGGCGGAGAGGGGCTTA
>CBEVZO010000772.1:0-2403 GCA_965554365.1 uncultured Anaerolineae bacterium | reverse complement strand
CCGGGGTTCAGTACACGCCAGCGCCCGACCTGCCGGTCCATTGCCAGGTGGG
This sequence comes from uncultured Anaerolineae bacterium, assembly GCA_965554365.1. GTDB lineage: Bacteria > Chloroflexota > Anaerolineae > Aggregatilineales > Aggregatilineaceae > CAYRNY01. The sequence goes on along the minus strand of CBEVZO010000772.1, from coordinate 2,351 downwards.
TGTGTCCGGCGATCACCAGAGACTCCTCCACGCCTGCGAGCATGGTCTGGATATCTTCTTCCGGCGTGATCGCAAATATCGGTTCCCACGCGCTGCGCGGCGAGCCATGACACACGCGCACCGGGGGCGCATCAGGATAGTGCAGACTGAGCGCATCCGGCCACGCCGCAATCACCGACAGCCACCGTGCGGCGATCTGCGCGTGCAGCCAGCGTACCGGCGCAAAACTCTCGGTATTCCACGCCGCAGGCGCGCGATCCGTGCCATAATCGAGTAAATAGAATTCAGCATTACCGCGTATGATCGCCCATCCTAACGCCGTGATACGCTCCAGTACCCCCGCCGAATACGGTCCCCAGTGGATTGAATCGCCTGCCACAACCACATGGTCCACCGCAAATTGCTGCATATCGGCGATCACCGCATCGAGCGCCGGAAGATTGCCGTGAATGTCTGCTAGAATCGCCAACTTGGTCATAACACACACCTCCATTTGAACCTGCACGTCCCTAGTGTAATCCCCGACGACCAGCGTTACATGACGCCGCCATGATGCAGTCCCTACGCCTGCCTGACAAATAGTAGATTTCACATGCTGTTTCGCTCAGCCACCGCAATCCAGGATTGCCAAATGCGCCGGAGCGCGGTAGTATTCCGCCCGTCAGGACTTGTAGAGTGATGTACTGGTAGCACATGGTAGGGGGTGAGGAGTAATGGTATGTTCCGTACACCGGACAGTGCCCCGTCTGGCGGTCCCCGCTCGCTAGTCTTAATCATCGCCGGAAGCGGTATCATCCTGGTAGCGCTGGCGTTGATCATCGCAGGTCTGGTCTTTTTGTGGCCGGATGCTGATCATGATCCCCACCCCACCGCTGAACCGCAGATTGATACGGTGATCCCCGCCGACAGCACGCAGCCCGCCGTGCCAGAGCTATCGTCAACGCCTGCGGAGGCCGCACTGGTCCCGACCCACACGCCTGCGGTTTCTCTCACACCGTATCCCACGCATCCACCACAGCCGACGATCCCGCCCCTGGACTGGACCCATCCCACCGCTGCGCCGGACGTGATCGCGGCGGCGCTGGATGCGTCTACGGGGGTATCAGGCGATGGTGATGTGGTAGCGCGTGACATCGATCCGCTGACGATTTTGCCTGCACGGTCACGCAGCACGGTGATCACGTACCGCGTACAAAAGGACGACAACCTCGCGGACATCGCCGACACATTCGGTTTGGAGCAGGACACGATTATCTGGTCCAACGGCAGCTTCTACGTCAACGCGATGCGCGTGGGCATGGAACTCACGATCTTGCCGGTCGATGGCGTGTATCACCACACACAGGAACCACAAACCATCAGCGTAATCGCCGCGCTGTACGAGGTAGACCCGTATGTGATCATTGACTCTGTGTACAACATGCTCTTGGGAGCCGCCACAGACACCGTACTCCCTGTTGGCCTATACGTGGTCGTACCGGGAGGCACAGGCTCCAAAGAACCCGTCTACTGGGACCCCGGCATCGTAATGACCAATGACAGCGGCGCATCGGGATCGGGAGCCGTCGCAGGGGCCAGCTACGCCTCGTTCGGGGGGGACGATCCCGGCTCGTGCGGCAGACAGGCGGTTGTGGGTGGTTCGCCGCCGTACACCGCTCCCATCTGGCGCAACTACATCATTACACAGGATTTCACCTGGAATCACGGCGGCATCGATCTCGCTGTGCCGGAAGGCACACTGGTTTACGCGGCGGGTGGCGGCACGGTAATCTTCAGTGGATGGAGTACCTGGGGTTACGGCTATACCGTCGTACTGGCACATGGCGGCACGCTGAGCCTGTACGGGCATTTGAACGGGGCGTTCGTAAGCTGTGGCGAAGTGGTCACGGCAGGGCAAAACATCGCCGTATCGGGCAATTCAGGACGGTCAAGCGGGCCGCATTTGCATTTCGAGATTCGCGGGTCCAGTGGCGCGCCGGATAATCCCTGGAATTACCAGAGCTTCTAGCACAACATCAAACAGAGATCGCGCGGGGCGATGAGTGTATCGTCCCGCACAGTTAACAATCTCCCACCACCTCATTGACAACGATATACCCCTGGATCGTTTCCCCAACGGCCTGTCCATCAATGGTGGCGGTGACGTTAATGTAGATGGTGTGCAGACCGGGATCAAGGCCAGTGGTGTCTGCATAAATTTGTACGGTGTCGCCGCTGCGCGCAACCTGTGGAAACACGTCTAACACGGGGCCGCCCGGCGGCGCGATGCCCTCCACAGTCGCAGAAAATGTGCCTGGATACCCGCCGTTTGCCACGTCGAACGTGCCCACCAGCACCGTCACTGGACAGTA
>CBEVZO010000771.1:0-2403 GCA_965554365.1 uncultured Anaerolineae bacterium | reverse complement strand
CCGCTCAGCAGCGACAGCGAGTTGATAAATGAACTGGTGCATCATGGTGCCCATATCGCCCTTGATAAAGGTCGGCAATTCGTACCCGATGATGCGGTTTTCTTGCTTGCGTAGGTTACGTGCGGCGGCATTGGGCCTATAGTTGAGCGCCCTGGCTGCTTCGAGCACCCGGTTTTCGATCTCCGGACTCACCTGCTTGCTGCGATTTAACACGTATGAGACAGTGGCGGTTGATACGCCTGCGGACTGTGCGACGTCCTTGATAGTTGGCATGGTTCCTTTCCGCTGTGACTTGTCAACAGACCATGATATTATAACGCTCTCGCCGTCACATTGCGTGCGGGTTTGTCAACGCGGGTGTACGAACAACCTGTAGCAACACAGGGATGACGGGCAACAACAAGACACAAATCACGCCGCGTACTCACTGGTTGAGAGGAAAAATCAGCGTTAATCAGCGTCCCGTTTTTCTTTTGCCCTTCCAAATTTCCGCCTAACTACGGGTTGTTCGTACACCCTGTCAACGCGTCTGTTGTGCTTCGGCACGTTGCCGATGCGGCTCCAATACGCTCTGGACAGTAAATGTTGCCACCAACGCGATCAATGGCAGCACAGCAAACGCAAATAAGATCACCGTCACCACGCACAGCGCCAGGATCGCGACACTCACGATCGCTACACCGAGTGCCAGGCCCGGCTGTGTGGTAACGAACACCAGCGCATTACGATAGGTATTGGCGATGCGCTGGTCGTCTTGCTGCAAGTAGAACGGCCAGAAAAACAGGTTCAGCACGGTCCACGCGGCCAACCCGGTCAACCACGCCACACGCAGCGCCACAACCGCTGGCCCGCTGGTCACCGAGTAATACAGCAGGTTGAAACCACCCACGCCATATACGCCAAGTTGCAGCAACCCCCAGCGCCATGCAGGAATGAACAATTGCTTCATGGCCCCGAAAAATGCGCGCCAATCCGCGTAATCACCCTCGGTATTGTGCGCAGCAAGTTGGTACATCGCCGCCAACGCCGGAGGACCGCCAATGAGGGTCAGGCTGAACCCGATCCACAACACATTCAGGATCGCGTAGTCGATCAGGTTCTTCCACCACGTACCAACTGCCAACCAAAACACGCGCGCCATGTTTTAACCTTTGATGCCGCTGTAGCTCACGCCCTCGATGAAGTACCGGTTGAAGATCAAGAAGATGATCAGCACCGGGATGGCGTTGAACATGGATCCAATCAGCGTCAGATTCCACTGCTGGCGGAATTGTTGCTGGAAGAACTGCAAGCCTACCGGCAGCGTGAAGATGCTCGGATCGCCACGCAAATAGAGTAGGGCTTTCTGGAAGTCGTTCCACGAGGCCTGGAACGACAGGATCGCCAGCGTCACCAGCGCGGGCTTGGCGAGCGGCAACACCACCTTTGAAATGATGTCCCATTGGCTCGCGCCGTCCACGCGCGCGGCTTCTTCCAGGTCTTTCGGCACCGCCTTGAGGAACTGTGACATCAAGAAAATGCCGAAGACGTCCACCGCGCCGGGCACGATCATGGCCCAGTAGGTACCAACCCAACCCAGGTCTGCGATCAACACGTAGCCAGGGATCAGCGTCACCGCGCCGGGCAGCATCATCGTCGCCAGCATAAAGGTGAAAATCACATTCTTGCCGGGGAACTCCAGCCGCGCGAATGCATACCCGGCAATCGCCGCCAGGAACACACGCGTGAGCACGTTGATCGCGGCCAGGAACACGCTGTTCCACAACCAGTAGAGGAAGCAGTAGTTCCCCAGCCAGCCGTCCCGACATTCGCCCGCCTTGAACACATTGATCCAGTTGGACAGGCCGTATTGGTCACGGACGGACCAGCCTGTGCGCGCCTCGCCTGTTATGGTGAACGGTGGGGCTGCGCCATCCTGCGTGCGCATACGGAGTTCACTTTCCGGGATCGCGTGTAACTCATTACTGGTGATATCCAGCAGCGAGAAGGTAGACAATGCCTCGTCGCCTGCAAACCGCCCGTCTTCAGTCCAGCCATCCGGCAAGATGCGTGGCGGGAAGTCGAAGATTTCGCGGTCCGTTTTGAACCCGCCCAGGAAAGCGAGTACAAACGGCAACATGAAAACCAGGCCGATGAACGTGAACAATATATAACGGGACGTGAGTCCAATGATACGGCGCGCATCCTGCGAGAGAAAGCGGGAGGCAGCAGTCGATTGTTTAACTGTCGTGGTAGCCATTGCGCACCCCTCTAGTATTGCTCAGTGCCGCTCTCAAGATAGCGACGCTGAATAAACGTAAACACGAAGATGATCACGCCCAGGATAAACGCCATCGCCGAGGCATACCCTACCTGCGCACGGATGTTGCTGCCGAGCGCGGTCGTGTAGATCAGGTACACCGG
>CBEVZO010000770.1:0-2411 GCA_965554365.1 uncultured Anaerolineae bacterium | reverse complement strand
CGTTACCGCGGTGCGCACGGATGTCACGCCCAAGCGGTTTGAAGACGAGTATCAGAGTTATCTCGGTGTACCGGTGGTTATCGACGACGAGTTCGTGGGTACGTTGGAACTGACACACACCGCGCATAATGCCTTTACCCAGCGCGACGTGTCGCTTCTGCAAGCGATTGGCGGGCAGATTGCCTCCGCGATGTTAGCCGCGCGTCTTTATAACGAGCAGACGTCGCGCATCGCTGAACTGGACGGGTTGCAGCAAATCTCTGAAGCCATGAGCCAACTCGGTGAAGCGCACGAGCTGTACGCACAGCTCACGCAGCGTATCGCGCAACTGATGGATGTGGACCTTTGCGGTGTGCTGCTCTTTGACGAGGGTGATCAGGTGTTCCGCAGCCAACTGCCGTTTTATGGCGCGGTGGACCCGCTGATCGCCGATTACCGTCTCCAGGTGACGCCGGACTCCGAACTGTACAACATTTGGCATCACCAACCCTATTGGTTCACCAACGATCCCGATGCGCCGGTGGTGCAGGCGATGGGCTTCGACGATCTGCGCTCGGCGATTGCGATCAACGGCCTAGCAATGGCCCCGATGATCGTGGGTGCGCGGCGCATGGGCTTGTTGCTCGTGATGAACAAGCACGGCCTGGACGGGTTCCACGAAGACGATATGCGCCGTTTGTTGGCTTATGCGGCTCAGGCGGCGGTGGTGGCGGAAAACGCGCGCCTCTATGCCGACGAGCAGCGCCGCACACGCGAACTTGGCGGCTTGCAGCAGATCGCGCAGGCGATTGGCGTGCTGCGCAGCCCGGTGGAACTCTATGCCCAGGTCACGGAGCGCATCGCGGAACTGATGGATGTCGAGATGTGCGGCATCCTGCTCTATGATCCGCTGGAGCATCTGCTGGTCAGCCAACAGCCATTTTTCGGCATGGAAGACCCCGAACAGGTGCATTTCTACCAGCTACCCTCGGCCCCCGGCACTCCGGTGGCGGCGTTGTGGCTGGATCGCGATACATGGTACGCCAACGACCTGCGTCTCGACCCGCTGGCCGCTGAAACGGACCTCGCGCTATTGGCCCCGCAGATCGGCATCCGCAAGACCGCCATCGCGACACTGCGTGTCGGGGGCAACCGCCTGGGGATTATCCAGGCCGCGAACAAAAAAGACGGCTCCGACTTTACCGACGATGACGCACGCGTGCTGTCCATCTTTGCAGGGCAGGCGGCGATCCTGATCGACAACGCGCGCCTCTACCGCGAGATGCAGCGCCGCACGCACGAAGCCGAAGGCTTGCGCGCGATCACTGAGATTTCCTCGGTGGCTGTGCTGGACGATGAGGTGGTGCAGCAGGTGTTGATCGCGATTGCCAACGTCCTCGAAGCCGACATCGTGACGGTGGGACTGGTCGATGAGGACAGCGGCGAATTGGTTATCGCGCCGAATTACGTGTGGACCAATCGCCCGGTGGACGGTCTGGAACCGTTCCGCTTTGATGCGTATGCCGCCGGGTTTGAAGACAGCGTATTGATCGCGCGCCGCCCCTTCAACAGCGTCAATCTGCGTGCGGACGAGAATGTGCTGCCGCAATATGCCACGCTGATCGAACGGTTGGGGATGCGCCAATGGCTGCAAGTGCCGTTGGTGATCCAGGATCGTAGCATCGGTGAGCTAACGGTTGCGAACAAGGTCGTGGGTGACTTCAGCGAGCCGGATGTCCAGTTGCTCACCGCGATTGCGACACAGGTCACGGCGATGGTGGACCGGCAACGGTTATATCAGGCCACCGACCAGGATTTGCGCCACCGTGTGCAGGAATTGAACGCGCTCAGCCGTGTGAGTCATGAGCTTGGTCAGACGCTCGAACTCGACCGCATTCTCGATGTGATCCGGCAGGAGGCGTTGCGCTCCACTGATGCGAGCGCGGTGAGCATTGTGCTGCTCGCGGAGCGTATCGATTGGGAAGGCGAAGACCAGCCAGAGATCGAACAGCGCTTCGGTGAGGGGCGCGCTTTGCGCCGTGTCGCGCCGGTTGAACGCGCGGCGATTATGCGCAACGACGTGATCCATGTCTCCAATTATGGCCGCAGCGAATTCGACGCCCGCCCACAGGCGGCACAGTCGGCGCTGGTTGTGCCGATCAACTTCGGCAACGAGGTCGCCGGGGTGCTGCACCTGTTCAGCGAAAAGCCGGACATCTTCGACCAACGCGTGATCGACTTTGCGTTGTCGCTCACTGATCAGGCGACGGTGGCATTGGGCAACGCGCGCCGCTATCAAGAGCAGGTGCGCGTCAACGAGCAGTTGCGCACCCGCGCCGAGCAGATGGGGCGCATCTTTGCGTTGGGCGAGATGTTCCGCACGGGTGTGAGTCTCGAAGAAACGCTCGAAGAGATCGCACACGGCATTCAGG
>CBEVZO010000769.1:0-2416 GCA_965554365.1 uncultured Anaerolineae bacterium | reverse complement strand
AGCATTAGGCAAGATCGGTGACGCGCAAGCCGTAGAACATCTGATTGCTGCGCTAAGCGATAAGGATGCGAACGTACGTCGCAGTTCCGCTATTGCATTGGGCGAGGTAGGGAACTCATACGCCTTTAAGTCATTGCTCTCCACTCTGTCCAATGACACATGGAATGTCCGTGGCAGCGCTGCTTTTGCTCTTGGGCAAATAGGAGATGCTCGGTCTGTCAAACCCTTGATCGTTGCTTTGTGTGATGAAAATTCACGTGTTCGCAACGCTGCCGCTAAAGGGCTGGTGCAGCTAGGGGAACCAGCTCTTGCATCATTGGTTGATAGCCTCCTCAATGGTGATCCTGACGTGCGTCGCAGAGCGGCTTGGGCTCTTGGTCAGATCGGGAACCCTCGTGCGGTTCCGGCTCTGATCGATGCATTGGAGGATAGCACGGAAGTGCGGCACGGCAAGCGTGTCTGCGACTCCGCCGCCCGCGCCCTCGAAAAGATCGGCACGCCAGAAGCACTCGCCGCGGTGGAAGCGTGGCGTAAGGAACAAGCTTGAACTGGACGCTTCTTGCAGCCCCACCCGGCGCGTGCTACACTACGCGCGACTTCATCGGGGCCGCACTCGTGCCCCAGATCAAGACATTTTGGGAGACTATAAACCATGAATCGAACGCTTCGCCGGACACCCCAACTGCTGATCGTCCTCGCGCTGATCCTGAGTGTCGTCGGGCTGATCCCCGCCGCCGCGCAAGGCTCCGATGCGACGGTTGTACCGGACTCGCTGAACATGCGACACGGGCCGGGTGAACACTATGCCGTCATCGCGCAACTCGCGCGTGGTACAGGCCTCACACTGCTGGGACGCGACACTAACGGCTGGTGGGTCTTTTCCCGCACGCCGTCCGGTCAAGAAGGCTGGCTCTCGACCGGCTATCTGGATGTGCGCGCCGATCTGGACGTGATGAGCCTGCCCTTCCGCGAGGCTCCTGCCGACACCGGCACACCCATGGACCCTGGGGGGAACGAACCCGAAGTGCCCGCTGAACCGGAAACGCCCGCCGATGGTGGCGGATTCCCGGAAGGCACGGGCGTCCCCGCGCAGACCGTCGCGACGGTAAATATGCGTACTGGCGCAGGCACAGGCTATCAGGTGATCACCACGCTGGGCGCGGGCACGAACGCGCTGGCGATGGGGCGCAACGCCTCGCTGGACTGGATACTGATCCGCGTCAACGGACAGGACGGTTGGATTTTCTGGGAATACATCACGCTGCTGAGCGGCTATATCAGCCAACTGCCGGTATCGACCGTCGTCACCACACCCGGTGCGACGGCTCCGGCGGGCGATGGCGCGGCTCCCGACGCAGGTGCGCCTGCCGCAATGCCCGCTCCGATCAGTGGTGGCGCGGGGCTGAGCGGCTTCGGCTATGGCGCGCATGTGGACAGCTTCGCCTACCCGAACCTGATGGCACACGCGGGTATGACCTGGGCCAAGCGCCAGATTCGGCACACGATGGGCGCATCAGGCAGCGCGGCAGCAGGCGCGATCAACCAGGCGCACGGCAGCGGCTTCCGCATTCTGCTCGGCGTAGTCGGCGAACCGCACTGCGTCACCACCCCCGGCTGTTTCGAGGATTACGCGCGCTTTGTGGGCGAGATCGCCTCATTGGGGCCTGACGCTATTGAAGTCTGGAACGAGATGAACATCGACCGCGAGTGGGCCAACGGGCACATCGACCCGGCGCGCTACACGCAGCTTCTCGCGCAGTCGTATAACGCGATCAAGAGCGCGAATCCGAACGTGGCCGTGATCAGCGGCGCACCCGCTCCGACCGGCGCGGAAGGCGCATTCGGCACAGCAGCGGTGTGGAACGATGACCGTTATGTGCGCGGGATGGCCGCCGCAGGTGCAGCGAACTACATGGACTGCATCGGCGCGCACTACAACGAAGGCATTGTCGGCCCGGACGCGATGAGCGGCGATCCGCGCGGCAACTACTTCACGCGCTACTTCTGGGGCATGGTGAATACCTACTCCGGCGCGTTTGGTGGCGCACGTCCGATCTGCTTCACCGAGCTAGGCTACGTCTCGCCGGAAGGCCTGGGGCCGCTGCCAGGATCGTTTGCCTGGGGCGCGAACACCAGCGTCGGAGAACAAGCACAGTGGGTCGCGCGGGCGGTCCAGTTAGCATGGAGCAGTGGTCGCGTGCGGTTGGTGATCATCTGGAACATGGACTTCACCAATTACGGCGGCGACCCGATGGCGGGCTACGCGCTGGTACGTCCCGGCGGCGGTTGTCCGGCGTGTGACGCACTCGCGGCGATCAACTGATTGAGAAACATTAAGCTAGCGTGTCATTGAGGTTATGCGCAGAACGGCCCCACCCCCCAACCCCCTCCCCATCCAAGATGGAGAGGGGGAGTC
>CBEVZO010000768.1:0-2417 GCA_965554365.1 uncultured Anaerolineae bacterium | reverse complement strand
GACTGGAACTGCGGTTGAGTTTACCTACTTTGTGCCCTATTGTGAAGGTTAACTACTGATCACTGCAAACTGTTTACTGTCAACTACGCATCAAACACAAACACGAACATCAAATCGTTCACGTTTGTATTCGTCGGACCAGTCATCAACAAGCCCTGTACCGCGTCGAGATAGGTGTACGCGTCGTTGTTCGCTAGCGCCGCCTGCGCCGAGAGACTCTGCGCCTGCCCACGCTGGAGCGTGAACGCGTCCACCATGCCGCCCGCCGCATCAGTCGGACCGTCCGTGCCATCTGTCGCCAGACTCGCGATCACCACATTCGGCAGATCACCGAGCGCCAACGCTGCCGCCAACGCGATCTCCTGATTCCGCCCGCCGCGCCCTTCACCGCGCACCGTGACAGTCGTCTCACCGCCGAGAATCAGACATGCGGGAGCCGTCACCGGACGCCCCGACGCAACAATCTCCTTCGCCAGCGCCGCCAACACCGCCGCGATCTCGCGCGCCTCACCTTCGACAAATGTACTCAGCAGCAACGCATTAAATCCGCGTGTTTCCGCCTCGTTGATCGCCGCCGCCGCCGCCCGTGCATTGTCCGCGATAATCACGTTATGCACCGCGTCCAGCATCGCGTCGCCCGCTTTCGGCGTATCCAGCACGCCGCCGGACATGCCTTTCTGCAAATGCCGCCGGATCGCCTGCGGGACCTGATCCGCGATCCCATACCGTTCCAGCACGGCCAGCGCGTGCGTAAACGTGGTGCTGTCCGGCACAGTCGGCCCCGACGCGATCACGTCCAACGGGCTGCCCACCACATCCGACAGAATCAGCGAGACGACCGTCGCCGGATGCGCCAGCCGCGCCAACTGCCCGCCCTTAATCTGCGACAGATGCTTGCGCACCGCATTCATCGCCTGAATCGGCGCACCGGAACGCAGCAACAGATCGGTGAGCGCCTGCATATCGTCCAATGTCACACCGCCCACCGGCAGTGTCATCAGCGCCGACCCGCCGCCGGATATCAAACACAGCACGAGATCTTCGGCAGTCGTGTCACGCAGCAGATCAACCATCGCCTGCGTGCCCGTCACACCCGCCGCGTCCGGCACAGGATGGCCCGCCTCCTGCACAGCGACGATCTCCGTGTCCGCCGTGTAACCGTACTTCACATTCACCTGCCCCACCGCGATCAAGTCGCCGAGCAATCCTTCCACTGCGTGCGCCATCGACGCGCCCGCCTTGCCGCCGCCCACTACCAAAATCCGCCGGTAGCGCCGCAAATCATACGCCACGCCATCGATCCACAACGCATCCTCACCGCGCACCAACAAGCGCCGGATCGCCTGCACTGGGTCCACCGCATCGAGCGCGGCATCCAGTATCGCCAGCACATCGTCATAGCGCGGCGACGGACGTTCCGCCGCCAAACGCTGCCATTTCACTCGCCCCACTGTGATCTCTCCTGATTTGGTGTATAGTTGGTTAAGGTACTCATGAATCCAATACTACACAGCAACGCCACAAGGAGCAACGGGTAATGAACCTACGTACGCTGCTGTTGTCCCTGATCATCATCGCGCTGGCGCTAGGATTGATCATCGCGCCGCACACCACGTCACACGCACAAAGCACGCCACCACCCGGCGTGATCGCCTTTATCGGAGTGGATGGAACAGACAACGCCACCTTGTTCGTCTTGAACCTCGCGTCAGGCGCAGTCGGGCAGATCGACACACTCGTGTCGCCAGACACCGATCTCGCGTGGCAGCCGGACGGCGAGACACTCGCCTTCACCACCGCAGACGGCGGTTACGGTCTATTGCGCAGTCTGCGCGGCTGCTTTGAGGCCGATCTGCTCTGCACAGATATCGTGGAAGTCTTCCCGCCGTTTATCATCGAGGAATTGGAATGGTCCGCTGACGGTGTACTGCTGTATTTCCTCAGCGACATAGGGCTGCACGTCTCACCGCCACGCGCCCGCCCCGCCGACACCACTGCGCTTGACACCGAGTGTGACGCGGGCATTGCCATCGCGGGAGATGCACCGCACCTGTTCTGCGCTGCCACCGACCCCACCAGCAACGTACAAGCGCGCGTCTATACACGCAACGCGGAGCAATTCACCGACCTGTACACTATCGGCACATTCCCCGCACTCACCGCGTTTGACATGGCAGCCAACGGTGCATCAGTAGTCGGGACGCTCGAATCAGCAGGCGACTCTGGCTTCTTCGCAGCGCCGGACGGCACAGCAACCCGGCTCGCCCAATACCAGATTCATGTCTACGATCTGGAATTCGCAACCGCAGGCGACACCGTAGCGATTGCAGGCGCAACCTCAGACTCCACCGGGGACGGCACGCTGCGCGATGACGATCCCGGCGAGTTGTTTCTCTATGATGTCGCGACCGCCAACC
>CBEVZO010000767.1:0-2417 GCA_965554365.1 uncultured Anaerolineae bacterium | reverse complement strand
GCAAGATGTTGTCGGAGTTCATGCCGCATAGCGCGGAACAAGTCCGCGTGTGGGTCGCGCAGACGGCGGCTAGCCGCGCGGATTCCGGCATGCTGTCCCAGGCCGTGACGCCAGAACTATCTAGCGCGTCAGGCACGTACAGCGATGTCCAGACGGAACAAAGCGCTACGGCCAGCGCGGGGCAGATCGAAACGACGTGGGAACATGCCGCCGCTGAGTTTGCGCGCGACTTTGCCGCGCCATTTGCGGAACTTGCGCACGAACCCGTACATCTCTATTTTGATACGCTCGAAGTGCGCGAAGCCGCTACTAAAGCGTGGCTGCTCAATGAACTGCTGCCTGCATTGCGTCATGCGCTGCCGAAATTGGTGGTAGTGGTTGCGGGACAGCGCACCTTTGAAATTGAAGCGGGGGGCACGCCGACCCTCCCGGAAGCTCAACGCGCCACAGTGCAGTTACAGCCATTTTCGGATGCTGAGGCGGAAAGTTTTCTGCGACAAGCGGGCGGGGTCAATAATCCCGCCGAGATCGCCGCTGTGCTGCGTGTGTCGGATGGGCTGCCGATTTTACTCAGCATGGCGGCACGCACGCGTGCGTTAGGCGCGGCTCCGATCTTCGCACCTGCGGATGCTGGCGCTGTACTGGACGCCTCAGAACCAGAACGCCGCCGTTTTCTCTATACGCGTATCGTGGCGCGGCTACGTGTGATTGCGCCGCCCCTGGTGGAGTTGTTGCAACAAGGCGCGCTGCTGCGACACTTCGATCAGCAGGTGTTGAGCGCGGCACTGGATCGTTCGGTAACGGACGAGGAATGGGCGTCACTGCGTGCATGGCCGTTTATTCAAGAAGCGGCGCGCGACGACGAGGACACGACACACGCATATTCGATGCACGAAGTAATGCGTGATATTCAGCGGACCCTCTCGCGCGAACAGCTAACCGCTGATGCGATCATCGCCTTGCATCGCCGGGCCGCTGCGCACATCACCACTGAGGTACGCGCTTATGCGCCGGAGAAACGTGCGGCCCAGATCGAGCAGATCATCCTCGACGGACTGTATCACCTCTGCCACGCGGATGATCTCGCCGCACTGCGCGGCTTTTTGCTGGACCAATACGCCGAAGCGCTAGAGTCCGCGAACGACGAGAACCTCGAATTTTGCAGCACTATGCTCACGATGGTGCGCGCAGAGTTGGTCCCGCTGCCGGAGGAATTAGAAGACCTGATCGGGGTGCTGCAAGCGGGGCGGGACGCCGTAGCACATCGCACGTATGCCGCAGCGTTAGCCATGCTCGAAGTGCTGCTCGCGCATCCCACTGTGCGTCCGGCGCTGCTGCCTGCGCTGCGCCGTGCCCTGGCGACGGTGTTAGCGCGCTATCACGATAGTGCAGATCGCGCGCGTGCGATCCTGCAAGAGATGATCGCCGCTGATTCTGACGATGCGAAGACACAGTTTGCGCTGGCGACGTTGGAGGCGGAAACGGGACGTGAGACTGCCGCGATTGACGTGCTGCATGAGTTGATCAGCTTTGGCGGGCTGGATGCGGTACACGCGCATATCGAACTTGCGCGGGTGTATGCCAAGATGCACCAACGCACCTCCGCCGAGGTAGCGCTCTCGTCGGCGTTGAGCTTTGCCGCACAGTTGGAAGATGCGGCGGAGCGTGCATCCGCCTGCGAGCATGTCGGCACAACGTATTACCACACGCTGCGCGCCGTAGACAATGCGATCCTGGCTTATAAAGAGGCGCTCGCTGCGCAGCCTAACCGTGAATCAGCGGTGCTTAAACTGGTCGAAGTTTACCGGCAGCTTCAACGATGGGATGATGTGGCCGATGCTTACCGCCAGTTGGCCGCGATTTCGCCGGACGAAAAGCGCCCGTTTTATCTCAATCAGGCGGCGCTGGCTGTGATGCACACCGGCAAAGTGGATGAGGCCGAACTCGCCTTGCAGCGTTTGATCCGGGAGCATCCCCGCGCGTTAGAGGGGTATGCGGGGCTGGCGGAGTTCTATGAACATCAGCGGCGTTGGCCGGATGCGCGCGAGATGCACCTGACGGTGGCGGATCGTTTTGTCGATCAGTACACTGCTGCGTGTATTAAGGCGCTTTTGTGTCTGTATCGTATGGGGCACACGGAGGATGCTGAAGCCGAATTGATCGCGTTGCGCGCAGAATATCCCCACGACCTGACTATCGCGGCGGGCGCGAGCCTCTTTTATCGCGAGTTGCAGCGGTGGGATGATGCGATCATCGCGTTGCGGATTATTGTCGCGCACGCCGAAGAAGCGGGGCGACGCGCACAAGCATTGGTCACGCTGGGCGATCTGCATCTGGGACACCGTGACGATTTGGAGCAGGCGGTCGCGGCGTATCGCGAGGCGCTGGAAATCGATCCGGGACGCCATGCCGCGCTG
>CBEVZO010000766.1:0-2418 GCA_965554365.1 uncultured Anaerolineae bacterium | reverse complement strand
CGTCGGGCGCGGGGATTTGCAGTACATGCAGGCGATTGGGCTGGACCCGGTGGCGGAGTCTGATGTGATCATCACCGATGCGCGCGATCTCGATCCTGGTGAGGCGGTCGCACTGGCGGAGAGCGCCATTGTACATCTCACCAGCGTGGAAGACCTGCTCACGGTTGAACTGCCAGATAAGCCGCTGTACGTGCATCTGGACACTGACATCGTGCGCGGGAACGATATGCCCGCCATGAGCTATCCGGCGGCGGGCGGCCCTACGCTGGACGAGGTTGCCGCGACGGTCGAACGCGTGGCGCGGGATGCTAACGTGGTGGCGCTGCTGGTCAGCCTGTGGAATGACGAACTCACCCGCGACCGCCGTCCATTGGAGGGCACGCTGCAATTAGTACGGGCTTTTGTGGCGGGTCTGCGCGCGCGGGGGTAGGGTGGACGACGTATCGCAATACGTCGTCCCTGCGAAGGCGGTCAAACCTCCCCGATTGGCTTAGAGATAGGCGTCGGGCAGCCAGCGATCCGCGTCATCGCCCCATTGGAGGCACGCGAGCAGTTCCGTTTCGATGTCGTCCAACGCATCGTGATTACCGTGTCCCACATCATCTAGCGCCTGCTGTAAATCCTCGATACATAGCGCAATGTCATAGGGCAGCGCGATCATCTCGCTACGCGCCAGACCGTACAGCGTGGGGATGATGTCCTCGGCGTGAAAATTGCCCGCATGATATTGGCGCTGAATGTAGGCGAGTAGCATCCGTGTGGCGACAGCCGGGCGGTAATCCCCACTCAATTCGTGCAGCAGCGCTTCAACATCCGATGGGGCGGCATTGCTGGACAATGACAAATCGATCAACGCCGGATCGGGCTGTGCGTGTTGTTCCACCAGCGCCCCGGCCCACGCGACAACCTGACGCGGCTCGATCCAGCCCAGGGCCAGCGTTAAGCGGAAAAATGCGGCGGTATCGTGCATTGATGCGGGCATCGTAATTCTCTTTCGCTCATTCTTTTCCAGGTATAACACAATGACTCTATCTTTGCAGTTTTCCAGATTTACCCCTATCCCCCAGCCCCTTTCCCCGCAAGCAGAGAAAGGGGAGCAAAGTCCCTCCTTGCTTGCGGGGAGGGATTTAGGGTGGGGTCAACCGGTACGGCCAAAAGTGCAAAGATAGAGACAATGAGCGATTCCAGCCGAATCGCCCGTGTGATTGTTGTTATGCTGGGTGCAGCAGAACAGCCCCCCTGCGGGCGCAGTAGAACAGCGCCCCTACGAGAAATTTCGATTTTAGGCCGGGGAATGTTGTTTTCTCATGTGTTAGAATGCGTCAGCCCTATGGGTAGCAGTAGCGCGAGTCCTGCTCTGAGAAACCAGCAGCCACCGCTATAACATCACCTTGCCACCATCGACATTGATCGCTTGCCCGGTGAGGTACGCCGCACCATCCGAGCAGAGGAATAGCACCAGGTCGCTCACGTCCTCCGGTTGACCAAGTCGCCCCTGGGGAATATCCGTTAACCACTTCTCGATTTGCGCCTGGTTGCTGCGTGACGCGGCGGTCATGGGTGTTTCAATCACGCCGGGGCACACGGCGTTCACGCGGATGCCATACGCGGCGAACTCGCGCGCACATTCTCGTGTGAAGCCGATCAAGCCTGCTTTGCTGGCGACATACGCGGCGCGGTTGGGCAAGGGGATGTTGTGTCCCGCAATCGACGCGATGTTGACGATCACGCCGCCGCCCGCCGCGCGCATGAGTTTCCCGGCGGCTTGGCTGGTATAAAATGCCGCGCTGAGATTCACGTCGAGCGTGTACTGCCACTCCGCAACGGGTGTGTCGAGTACATTGGTTTTGTACTCCACGCCTGCGTTATTGATCACAATGTCCAGGCTACCCAGATCGGCGTGTATGTGCGCGATCATGTGCGCCACCGCGTCAGGATCGGCCACATTAGCAGGATACGCTCGCGCGGAGGTTCCGATCTGCTGTGCGGTGGCCTCGGCGTTAACGGCGTCGATGTCGTTCACCGCGACTTGTGCGCCAGAGTCCGCTACTGCCTGTGCAATCGCCGCCCCGATACCACGTCCCGCGCCCGTGATCAGCGCGACCTTGCCGGATAAGTCTACAGAAAACATATGCTTGCCTCGCCTGTGCTACGCAAAAAAACAACCGGCGCGTGGACCTCGAAAGGTGTCCTGCGCCGGGGATTCGCACTATGGATTCACATGGCGGATTATAGCGCCGCAGTCGAGCGTTTGCCGCTCCTGCGGGCGCGCTATACGTTATTCGATGGGCGGGGGCAGTGTGACTTCACACTCGCCCGCATCAATCTCACATGTTGCCAGCGGCACGATACTGTCGTTGCCGAGGTACACGTTAAACGTCATGCCCTCGGTATCCGCAAACCAGAAGTAACGGCTGG
>CBEVZO010000765.1:0-2423 GCA_965554365.1 uncultured Anaerolineae bacterium | reverse complement strand
ATGGTAAAATCCAATATGAACATCATAAATCCTTACTTCCAAATTATGATATTTACAGTAAAAAATGTTTGAATAAAGTATGCAACTATTCGGACGCGCCCCTAGTAGAGTGACAAGGAAGGAAGCCAGACCTAACGGTCTTGGGTTGTAAAGGAGTATTGGCAATGTTAGATAGTGGTATCCAAGTCGGTAGAGTATTACGCGTCGGGCGGCGATGGGCCGACGTAGAGATCAATCACAAAGTACGCCGAATTTCGACGCGTCCCGACCTGCTTGTACGTGCTGGAGCCTACATCAAAATCATCAACGCACAAGGTGTCGCACTGCTCAACACCGACCGCTACGTTCCGGATGAGATGCACTGAGTTCCCCCCCTCATATAACATCGATTGTTCATCCGCACAGCCGGGGCTTAACCCGGCTGTTTCTATGTCCTCAACGCCGTATCGTCCTACCCCACACTACCCGTTCGCCGTACAATAGCATACAATATCAGCAGCAGCACATGATATACACACTCTTTTGTGAGGTTGGTGATGAGCGATACGCAAACTAAGATTGCCCAAATGCGTGAATTACGGGATGCTAAAGCCATTCCGCACCTGAAACAATACGCGCCCGTGTGGTTGGTGGACGATGTACCGATCCCACAGGACGAAACCATGCAGTTCAATGTGGTGTTTTTCCATCCCCGCTATGGGTGGGTCGACCGCCGTTACCGCTATGACGCCTTCAACAACGTGCTATACCACCAGGGACAAACGCTCGTTGATGAAGATGATATATTGTTCAACTTAGAGGAAAAAACACCCTACGTCCCCGCCGAAACCATCAACACAGTGGATTCCTACGGCGGCTGAGACTTACGACGAACGCTGAGCGGGTATCTCTGGCGTGTGGATACCCGTCTGTTTCTGTTGCTGTACATGTTTCTGCATAACATCATCAAACACGCTCAGCAACCGATCCGCAATCAACGGCCAATCATACACCTGGGCCGTGTCACGCGCGGCCTGCCGAATCTCCGCGTGACGTGCCGGATCGTCCAAAATCATGCGAATCCGTTCCGCCAGCGCCGCCGGTTCCCGTGTCGGCACATGGAACCCGTTCACGCCATCCTGCACCAGAAACGCCAACCCGCCCACTTCTGACGCGATCACGGGCGTACCGCACGCCATCGCTTCGAGCGCCACCATCCCAAAACTCTCGTAATCAGACGGCATAATCAGCGCTTCCGCCGCGCAATAGTAATACGGCAGCACATCCTGATCCCGCGCGCCCAAAAAACACACCCGGTCCCCCACATCCAACTCATCCGTCAGCGTCATCAATCGCGACATTTCGCCATCCGGCGCGGGCGTTTGCACATCACCACCAATCACGACCGCGCGCACATTCGCCAACAGTGCCGGATCATCTTCACGCAGCAACGCCATCGCCCGCAAAATGTTATCCACGCCCTTCAACGGCTCGATGCGCCCCACAAACAACAGCAGCCGGTCCTCTTGCGGAATGCCAATCTTGCCTCTGGCTTCGGCGGACGACATCGGCTGAAACCGCGCGAGGTCCACACCCGGCGGCACAATCTCGATCTTGCGGCGATCCGCGCGGTACAGCCACAACAACTGTGCCCGTTCCGCTGGCGTTGCCGCGATCAGCCGGTCCGCCCAGGACATGATATCGGTTTCCGTGAAAATGCGAATATCCGCTTCGCCCTGCCCCGGCTCTTGCGCGATACGGTTTTTCATGCGCCCTAGCGTGTGGAACATCTGCACCACCGGCACGCCCCACTGCGCGCGGAGTTCGTGCGCCACCCAACCGCTGAGCCAGTAATGGCTGTACACCACGTCATACGTCAGCTCTGCGTCCGTCACGAATTGCAACACAGCCGTAACAAACGCGGGCAGATGCAGATACGTCTCATAACTGCCCAAAACGCTCGGCGGTCCCGCCTGAACATGGATCACCCGCACATTATCACCAAACGCTGCGCTACGCGGTTGATCTGGGTGGTCCGCGCGCGTGAACACATCCACCGCGATCCCCTGCCGCCCCAACTCGCGACTCAGATCACGAATGTACACGTTCATGCCACCCGTTTTCTTGCCGCCCAGCGTCGCTAGCGGGCTGGTATGCACACTCAGCATCGCGATCCGGCGCACAGAGCGCTTAGTCGCCATCGCTCCCCGCCTCCTCATCTGCGTACCGCATACACAGTTGGACGATCTGAGTATTCTGCCCGCCCATGTCATACTTGTACTGCTCATCGCCCCGCAAGAAATCGAACACGCTGCGCCCCTCATTGATCGCCAATTCGATCAGGCGCGCCAACAGCACAATCCCCGGACTCAAATGCCCGTGCGCCCCTGGATTCAACCCGGAATTATACACTAACACGCAGTTGTTATAGACGAAATTGAGAT
>CBEVZO010000764.1:0-2426 GCA_965554365.1 uncultured Anaerolineae bacterium | reverse complement strand
CTGGACATCGCACATATCCGCCGCGCGATTCCGGTGGGCGTGCCGGTTGATGATCAGGGGATGCGGATTGATGCGCTCGAAGCCGCGTTGCAAGATCATCGCCCTGGGCTGATCTATGTGGCTCCCACGTATCACAACCCGACCGGGACTGTGATGCCGATCCACCGGCGGCGGCAATTGTTGTCACTGGCGGCGCAGTACGACGTGCCGGTGCTGGAAGACGCGGTGTATCACGAACTGGGCTATCGCGGCGATCCCCCGCCCCCGCTCAAGGCGCTGGACGAGGACGGACGCGTGATCCACGTCAGCGGTTTCTCGAAGATTCTGGTTCCCGGCACGCGTATCGGCTATCTGATCGTGTCAGGGACGCTGCGCGACCGGCTGACGCGTGTCAAACAGGCGGCGGATATCTGCACGCCGGGGCTTAACCAACGTGCGATGCAGGTTTATCTGGCGAATGGTTCGCTGGTCGGTCATCTCAATCGCGTGCGGGGTGAATTGCGTTCCCGTTGTGAGGCGGCGTGTAAGGCGGCAAGGCAGTATTTGCCACCGGGATCGCAGTGGGTCGAGCCTCACGGCGGGCTGTACCTGTGGGTGCGGTTGCCAGACGACGGTCCCACCGCCGCCGAACTGTATGTGATGGCCGTGCAGCATGGTGTCGCGTATGCAGTCGGCACACTGTTCCACACAGACGGCAGCGGGAGCCGCTATTTGCGCATCAACTTCGCGGCGCACCGCCCCGCGCGGATCGTGGACGGATTCAAACGGCTGCGTGCGGCCTGGGAAGCATGGCAAGCGGAATGTGAACCGACCGTCCGTCGCCGGCATATTCTGTGAGAATGGGACACGGATAAACGCAGGTGAACACAGATCAAAAACGAAAATCCGTATTAGTTGTTGTTCTGCCGAGGAGTAAATGGTTGTGATCATACGCAAGAGTGTGATTTTGTTGCTTGTCTGTCTGCTGATGCCGCTGCCCGTGTGGGCGCAGGATGTTGATCCTGTCGCGGTGGCGCAGGCAGTGATCGACCACATGATCGCGGAGGATTTCGAGGCTGCGACCGCCGATTTCGACGCGACGATGCAAGCACTGCTGCCCGCAGCGCAGTTGGAAGAAACCTGGCTTGGGCTGATTGCCCAGGTCGGCGCGTATGAATCACAGTATCCTCCCCAGAGTTCCGTAGTGGATGGGGATACGTTGGTGGTGATCGTGCTGCAATTCGAGCGGATGCTGCTCGATGCGCAGATCTCCGTAAACGCGGACGGTCAAATCAGCGGGTTTTATATCACGCTGCACGAGGGTCCGGCCCCGGTGGTGTATGAAGCGCCCGCGTATGCCGATCCCGCAACGTTTGAGGAACACGAGATTGTACTCAACGCGGGCACGGCGTGGGAACTGCCCGGTACGCTCACGCTGCCGGTAGGCGATGGTCCGTTTCCGGCGGTGGTGCTGGTGCACGGGTCTGGTCCAAATGACCGCGACGAGGCTTATGGCCCCAACAAAGTGTTCAAAGATTTGGCGTGGGGGTTGGCGTCCAACGGGATCGCGGTGCTGCGTTACGACAAGCGCACGCTGGTGCATGGCGCGTCGCTGGACATGAGCGCATTCACTGTGCAGGACGAAACCATCGACGACGCGCTGGCGGCGGTGGCGTTGCTGCAAACCACCGCGCGGATCGATCCGGCGCGCGTGTATGTGGCCGGTCACAGCCTGGGTGCGTATCTTGCGCCGCGCATCGCCGCACAGGACGCGAGCATCGCCGGGTTGATCATGCTGGCGGGTAACGCACGTCCGTTAGAAGACCTGATCCTCGAACAGACGGAGTACCTGGCGAGCCTGGAAGATGTGGTCACGCCGGAGGATGCCGCGCAAATCGAGGCGCTGTATGCGCTGATCGACGCGATTAAGGCCCTCGAAACGCCGGAAGACGCGGGGGGCGAACTGCTGTTCGGCGCACCGGCGGTCTACTGGCTCGATCTGCGTGCATATGAGCCGGTGGCGACGGCGCAAGCGTTGACCCTGCCGATGCTGATCTTGCAGGGCGAGCGTGATTATCAGGTGACACTGACCAATTTTGGTCTGTGGCAGGCGGAGTTGGCGGATCGGGATAACGTGACATTCGCGACGTATGCGACGCTGAACCACTATTTTATCAGCGGCGAAGGTCCGGCCACGCCCAACGAATATTTTGATCCGGGGCATGTGGCTGAGGAAGTGGTATTGGATATCGTGAACTGGGTTTTGAACCAGTAACGTTGTACTAAGGAGAATCAACGATGACGAACGAGGTGATTGGCGCGGATAACGGCGCGCAAAAAGGTACGGTCACGGTCAAGCGCGGGTTGGCCCAGATGCTCAGGGGCGGCGTGATCATGGATGTGGTGACGCCCGAACACGTCAAGATCGCAGAAGAAGCGGGCGCGGT
>CBEVZO010000763.1:0-2426 GCA_965554365.1 uncultured Anaerolineae bacterium | reverse complement strand
GTCTATCTCGAAAATACGCACGGCGGTGAGGATTATATCGTCGCGGAATATCTGGTGAAGCTGTTCCGAGGCAGTCGCGCGGAAGTGTTGGTGCTGGATGGGTGTTTCAGCCGGCGCGCGGCGCAGTTGTTGATCGACGAGACGCCCTTGCTGGCGGTCGCCGGGACGCTGCGACGGGTGGCTCCTGCGAGTGCGGCGGCGTTTAACGCGCACTTCTACGCCGGGTTGAGCGGAGGGTCCGACGTGCGCGACACCTTCCGCGAGGCGATTGCAGCGTTGGGTCATGCGGGGCTGCCGGGCGCGGACCGTTACGAACTTGTCGCGCGCGAGGACCCGCATTTGTTGGCGGTGCGGTTGCCCACTGCGGAAACCCGTGCCGCGTTTCATCTGCGCCATGACGGCCAACCGCGCACAGTCGGGGTTCCGGCGGCGGCAGGATTTGTCGGGCGGCGCGAGGCACTCAACACACTCGCGGAGACATTTTCCGGCACGCAATCCGCGCTGACTATGCTGCACGGTCCGCCGGGTGTGGGCAAGACCGCGTTGGCGGCAGCGTTTACGGATCGTTTCGGCTGGCGCTTCGACTCCGGCGTGCTGTGGCTGCGTTGCACAGAACCCACCACCGCCGCTGAGATCGTCGCGACGCTGGCTCATTTGATCGAGCGCCCCGCATATATCAGTCAGGCGACGCTGCTGGCGGTCCTGCGATCCCGACGCGTGCTGCTGGTGCTGGACCAGTTGGATCAGGTCGCGTCGAAGGCGGAGCGCGCGGCGATTGCAGAATTGGTCGTCGAACTGAATGCGCAGACGGCGTGCAGCGTGCTGATCACCACACGCGACAGCGCGACACTGCCGGAAAGTCTTGCAGAGTATGGGGAATCCGTGCCGCGCTTCGATCACAAGGCGGCGCGCACGCTGGCGATGCGGCTGGCGGTGGAACGCGGTCTTGATGCGCTCGACATGGACACCATCGACGACTTTCTCGATCTGACGCTTTACACGCCCGCGTTGATCGTGCAAGGGCTGGCGTGGATCGCGCGTCTGGGCATTGATCTGGCACTGGACGCGCTGAATGCGTTCGCTGCGGATGAGCTTGATCCACAGGGGAATTACATGCAGCAGCGCATGCGCACGTTGGCGAGCGCGGACCCGGAGGCGGTGCGGTTGTTGCAGCGTGCGGCGGGGTTGCCGGACGCGTTCGATGTGCGACTGGCGCACGGTTTTGGCAGCGAGCGCGCGGCAGATCAGATTGCGGATCTGCTGCATCACGGATTGCTGGTTCCGGTGGATGGGATGCTCATGCTGCCGTCTGCGGTGCGTGCCTGTGTGCGCGCTGAGTATGCGCTCAGCGTGGGGCGGCGCGGGCAGGTGGATCGTGTGGTGATGGAATACCTCACGCGCACATGGCCCCCCGCGCGTCCCGGCGCAGAGTGGCCGCTGCATCCGGTCATGACCGCGCGGCTCAACAATACACGGGCGCTGTTGGCGCGTCACACTGCGTCGGACACGGGCATGGATCCGGGCGTGCTGGCGGGCTTGCTGATTAAGGCGGCTCCGGTGTTTCGTGCAGCGGGTTTGGTGGAGGAGTTTTCCGCTTATGGGCGCGCGATCCGCGATCTGTTGCCCGATGATGGTGATCTGGCGCGGGTGCAGGTGGCGCTTGGCGAAGCGATGGCCGACCATCCCCGGCTGTTCAAAGAGTCGGGTTTCATGTTCCAGGTGACGCTGGAGCTTGAAGGACTTGATCCGCAGTTGGCGGCGGCGGCGCGGCGGTCGTATGCGCACTATCTGCTGGACGATCACCAGTTTGAGCGTGCTGGCGAGGTGCTGACGGACGCGATCCGGTTGCTGCGCGGCAGTCCGCAGATCGATATTACACTGGCGGCGGAACTGTTCCATCAGCAGGGGCGCGTGCTGGCCGCGTTGGGCGATGATGCCAGGGCGATTAAGTATTTTCAGGAGGCGCTGTCTGGCTATGCGCGTGTGGAGCAGGCTGGGGGCGCAGCCGAGGCGCTGTACGAGTTGGCGCTGCTGTTGACGCGCCATGTGGATGCTCACGCAGACTCGGCGGCACGGGCGGCGACATTGTTGCAACGTGCGCTCGACGCGGCCCAGCATACAGGACAACGTGCGTTGGCGGCACGGGTGCGTGTGGAACTCGCAGATTTGACCACGCACACCGCCGATGTCGTGCGGCTGCTGAGCGATGCGCTGTTGATCTGGTTGGCTGAGGCGAATTCCAGCGCGCTGGCGGCGACGTTGCGTGCGTTGGCGCATATCGAAGCGCGGCGCGAAGCGGTGACGGATGCGGCAGCGGACGCGGCACGGTGCGCAATATTATATGCACGGCTCGACGATCCGGTGGGGCGCGCAAGTGCATTGGTGTTGGCGGGGCAGTTGCACATGGCTGGTGGCGACTCCGTGCA
>CBEVZO010000762.1:0-2430 GCA_965554365.1 uncultured Anaerolineae bacterium | reverse complement strand
ACCGCAGGTCGCGCTACTCGCGCGGCCTGCCTTGTCGTTTTAGTCTAAAGTCCAACTGAGTCCATGGTGCCAATTCATATTCATATCCCTGAAATATACCTTGTGGTAGACCAAACACGCGGATTGCGATGTGATGCTGAGATTTGCCTCGTGGTATCAGTATCATGCCGCAAGTAGCATTCAAAATGCCGCCCACGAGTGTCAATAAATCTCCGGCGGTATCCCAAAACTGATCCCATGACTGATCCAGATTATTCAAGTTTCGGGAAAACTCCTGCAGAACGACACTGGCTTTGAGACGCTGAAGCTCACGTTCATATCCTTGTTGGATATCAAGGTGTTCGGCCCCTAATCGGGACACATACTGTACCAAGTGCTCTACTCGCTTGACAGTACGAGTCACTTTTTCCTCGTCGTATTCCCACAAGTGGTCAATCTTGGCTGCAAGTTCACCGTTTGCAAACCCTAGTTGAGTTTCGAGTTCAGCAGTCCGTTGTTTTAATTTCTCAATCTTGGCCGGATCAACTGGTCTCATTTGTCCGCAAAATACCGTTGCGACTAACTTACCCTCGACCCGGATCGGAATTGCTACGTCTATCAGTCCTGCATGGCAGTCGTAACAACGTGCATCACGATCATTCCCTTCAAATTCAGCGGCAACCCGAGCATCGTTTTCGTGACAGAGTTCATCGCCTGCTGGTTTACTGCGTAACAACTTACAGAATGGAGCGAAATTATCCAGATCCCGGGGAGTGAACAAATTCGTTTTAGTATCGAGCAGATACACATCGTAGGTGCCCTCCCATTCTACGAATGCGCCATCCATCATGACACGGAACGCCTCAACGTCTCGGATGATTTGCTCAAAATAGGATTGAACTGCAGGCATTGGTGCATTTCTCCTGAAATGTATCAATTAAGGTGATTGATCACAAAAATTACTTATATTACATCTATCCAGATTATCCATTGTATAGTGCAATAACATAATTGACAACTTGCCGTATTATTCACTCTCTTGTGGAGCTACCCCGCTGCAAAAAACTCGTACAAACCGCCCAATTTTACTGGACGGATCAGGGCCGCTGGGATACATTTAGGATGCTTGGAACGCTTGACCGTTGCTTATCGACTGCTCTGGACCGGAAAAAAACTTGTGACTAACATTCTTCCATCGACTGACGTGCGGCTTTTGTTGACGGCTGCCGGTACGCCGCAGGTGCTGCTGGCGTCGCATGATCCTGACACGATTGCAGAGACAGCGGTCGCGCTGGCGAATGCGGACGGCGGCGTGATGGTGCTGCCGGTGCTGCCGGGTGCGGCTCAGTGTGATGTAACGGCGCTCGAACGTGTGCTGCTCGACGTGCAGGCCGGTTGCACACCCCTGGTTGCGTTTGATCTCCCGCAAGCGATCACCACGCCGGACGGTTCCGGCTGGGCGGTGGGGGTGGCGCGCGGTGTGCGGGTCTATGCGTTGGCGGACGGGCGTGTGATGGTCCGTGCCGGGAAGCGCAACCGTGCCCTCAATCGCGATGAGATTCACCAGTTAATCAGCGCGCGTATGGCGGGCGACTTTGAAGCGGAGATCGTGCCGGGCGCGAATCCGAGCGATCTCGATGCGGGGCTGCTGGCGGATTATATGTTGGCGCGTGAGCAACGCACCGGGTTGGACTGGCGCGGTGATGCGAACACGCTGCTGACGGAGATTGGCGCGGTATCGTCGGTGGGCGGCGTCACGGTGGCGGGGATGTTGCTCCTGGGGCGTGATCCGGCGCGCTGGCTGCCGGATGCCGGGGCGCGCTTTGTGCGGCTGGTGGATGAGCATGTCGCGGTTGATCAGACGTTTGACGGGCCGCTGCTGCATGTGTTGGCGGCATTGTGGGACACGATCCAGGCGCAAACACGCGACGGCGATTATGCGCCGGACCCGCTGCGCGAGGCGTTGTTCAATGCGTTGTGTCACCGCGATTACCGGCTGCGCGGCGAACGTGTCACTGTGCGCCTGCACGCGGATCGCCTGGAAATCACGAGTCCGGGCGGGCTGCCGGGTTATCTCATCACGACGGAACACATGCTTGGGGCGCGTTACAGCCGCAATCCGCGTCTCCTGCGTGTGCTGCGCGTGTGGGACTCTGCAAGGGGTACAGGCGGCGTATTGGGTATGCTCACCGCGTCGGGGCTGCATGGTTATCGTCCCCCGGAGATCGAGGCGGGGGCGTATCAAGTGTTGGTGCGGCAGTTCAGCGCCCGTGCAGACTCCGCTACGGCGACCGCATTGTCTCTTGATGATGCTGCTGGTGATCTGACGCCATGCCAGCGCGATATCCTCACGTATGCGCGTACACAAGGCAGCGTGACGGTGCATGAACTGCGCGTGCGTTGCTCCGATCTCAGCGCCGCTGATCTGCGCGACGCGCTCACCGTGCTGGT
>CBEVZO010000761.1:0-2440 GCA_965554365.1 uncultured Anaerolineae bacterium | reverse complement strand
GTCGGTCACGCTGACGATAATGCGTGTGACATGGCCGGACCGTCCCCCACAGTACAGATCAGCACGGAACTCACGCGGGCCGAGTAGTTCAATCGTCGTGACCTCGACATCTGGCCCTAGTGATACGGCGTTGGCGTTGGTCAGGATCGCGTCGTCCGGCGGCGCATATTGCACGATCAACGTCACGGTTTGCGTGACCGTACACGTAATCTCGTCCGGTAGCGTGAGTTGCTCGTTGACCACGCCGGGCGGCAGTGGCGCATCGGGATCAAGGATGATCGTCACGCAGTCGATGGCGCAATTCAACGCCGATTCGCCGGTGTCACACATCCCGTTACCGCACAGCGCCGGGTCTGCGGGATCGAAATACTCATCCGGGCCACAGTCGGTGGGGCACGTGATGCCGCTTTCGTCTGCGTCGCAGCTTCCGTTGCCGCACACCGCGCCGGGATAGATGGGGCAATCCACTGGGCAGATCAGGTAACTCTCGTTGCGATCCGGCTCACACATGCCGTTGCCGCACGATGAGAGATCGATGCTATCCCGGCAGTCATAAGGACAAGCCGCCAGTTCAAACGTGCCACATTGCCCATCACCACAAACATCCCCGCCACCGAGCGAGAGTGCGGGCGTCTGTGGCGGGGGAATGTTCAGCGAAGGCGGGGCAGGGAGTTCGGTTCCGCTGGCGGCAAAGAGAATCGTTTCCCCGGCTTGCAGATTATACGATGACGCGCCGGGCTGTGTTGGGACAATGGTCACTGTGCCGTTCACCCCTTCAAAGCCCGTACTGCCATCGCCACGCACCGACGTCCACCACTGCGTGCCACGCACCACTGCGGTCGCGCCGGGCGTGTGAATCTCGAAGCGGTCGTTAGCGTCCAGCGATACCTCAACGTTGGTCAGGATTGTGCCAATGAGGATATCAACGGTGAGTTCAAAGTTGTCGTTGACCATGTCGTGCATATCCAGCGTGCTGACGACGATGAACGAATCGCCGCGAATCTCGATCTCGACGCCCTCGAAAAACGTCAGAAAGGCCAGCCCGAACTGATCGGTGCGAATACGATCACCTTCCGTGACCAACACGGGGCTTATGACTGGTAGCCAGGCATCTTCGTCGTGCGGATCGCCGGCGTGTGTTTGGACCTGGACCAAGCCTGTCACAGGGTCTAGCGACGCTACATGATCATCTTGGCGGGCGGTGGTGATCGGTGTGCTGAGCGTCACTATCAGCACAAGGCTGACGCTGAGCAGCACACCACGCATGAATACACGAGAGGCAACATACGGCGAGCGCGGCATGAGGAAACCCCTTTCAATAATGCGGTGTGTTACGTTGATTATAGTATTAAGCGGGGGCGGCGGGTAATCAGGGGCGGAGAGAGGGAAGAAACCACTATTGCGCGCCATGATTCCCCCTCTCCGGCTTGGCGGGAGAGGGGGTTAGCTTTCAGGGGTAGGTATTTGATTCTAGCTCAACAAACTCATGTTGTGACAACTTTTCTATTGAGAAAACCATGAGCTTTGAGCCATTCTGACCTTTTTAGACCCGTTTAGGAACAATCTGTCTGAACAGAAAACTGGTCAGAACCTTGAACAACGAAAAACCTACCCCTGAAAGGAGGGGGTTAGGGAGTGAGGTTAGTTTTCCGGCATAGCGCGACTCACGAATCGAGCTGGTAAACCCAAATGTCGCGCGCTTCGCACAAAGCCCCGGTGCCTTTCCCTTCCAGGCCCACGCCCCAGACTCCGGCGCGTTCCACAACGGGCACATCCTCAAAGATCAGCACTTCGTCCATGAAGACGGTCATGCTGCCGCCCTGCACAATGATCGTGAAGGTATGCGGGACCAGCACGCTCACACCCGGATCGATTTCCTCAACGGCGAGATCGGCGTCGGGCGGTATATCCAGATAGTACACGGTCCCGGCGTTGGTATAACCGACGTCCATATAGCCGGTGGTCGTGCTGCCATCCCAGGTGACACGCATGCCCAGCGTGCAGGTTTCAAGGTCAGTAGCGGCGCTGGGTTCATAGCTCAGTGCGGCGGACATAACGAAGTCGGTGGTGGGCGAATTGCGTGCCAGCGGCGTATAGAAGCTGCCTTGCCCGGTGAAGTACGCGTAGTCCTCGGTGAACAGCAGCGAGCCGCCTGTGGGGATGAGGTCCATCGTGCGCAGCGCGGTGATCGTTGCCTGATAGTCAACGCCGTAGGTGGACAGCACCAGGGTGTCACCGCCGCCATCGCCTTCCATACCCAGGGCCGCGAGAATTGCGCCTAGATCGTCGGGGCTGGGGGCTGCGCCGGGTTCAAAGACGTTCATGGTCAAGGCAACCAGGAAAACATCCTCGCCGTAGGTCTCGAACTCGGCGAGTTCGACGTAGGCCTGGATCAGACCCAGTGAACCATCGAGCAGGGGCATGGCGATGAGTTGCGCTA
>CBEVZO010000760.1:0-2443 GCA_965554365.1 uncultured Anaerolineae bacterium | reverse complement strand
GAGGGGGTTGGGGGGTGAGGTTGGGTTTGCGATCAGGCCGCGCGGAGGTTACCCCCGCTGCAACGACTTGATCCCCGACTTCGTTTTCGGCGCGGCCTCGACCTCAGCCGTCGTCGTGGCGGATTTCCAGGCTTTGGGTCAGCATCCACGAAGTAGCTGCGGCACGCCTCGTCGATGGCATCGGGTGTCAGGCGCGCTTCCACAGCTTCATATTCCGCCATCGACACGATGATCTTCAGGAGGTCGCGCGGATGCACGGCTTGCAGCGGGCGTCCTAGTTCACGATACCAGTGTTGCAGCAGGTAGAGGAAACCGTCTTTATCCAGCGGCATGCCTAACTGTTGGCACATGATCGCGAAGACCTGGAAGAACATGCGCTCATCCGGGCTGCCGACCTCCACCTTCATCTGGATGCGGCGCAGGAACGCGTCGTCCACCAGTTCGTTCGGGTCGAGATTGGTGCTGAAGACGATCAACTGCTCGAACGGCATCTGAATCGTTTGCCCGGTGCGCAGACGTAAATAATCCACGCCGGATTCCAGCGGCACGATCCAGCGGTTGAGTAATTCCGCCGGGGCCATCATCTGCCGCCCGAAGTCATCGATCAGGAACATGCCGCCGTTAGCCTTAAGCTGCAAGGGCGCTTCATAGAACTTGGCGAGGGGGTCAAAGCGCAGTTCGAGCGCCTCCATCGTGAGTTCGCCGCCCACGACCACCGTCGGACGTTTGAAGTAGCCCCAGCGCCGGTCGACATCGTGTTCATTGTCGTAGCGCCAGAGTTTGATCTCCTCTTTATCCTGCGGCACTTCCTGAAACACCAGCGGATCATAGATACTGATGATGTACCCGCCAATCGTGATCGCATACGGGACCCAGATCGGGCTGGAGCCGGAGATCAGCCCCGCCACCGCCTGGGCGACGGTTGTTTTCCCGTTGCCGGGCGGCCCGTAGAGGAAGATCGACGTCCCCGCGTTGACCGCTGGCCCGATGCGGCGATGGAAGCCCTCCGGTAACACGAGATGTTCGAGCGCACGTTGTACATCGTCCGGTGAAATGTGCAGCTTTTGGCCGGTTTGCGCCAGGATCATCTGATTGTATTTCTCAATCGGCACGGGCGCAGGGCCAATATACTGCCCGCGTTCCAACGCATCTCGCGCACGTGACGCGCCCTCGTCGGTGAGCGAGTAGATGTACGTGAAACGCCCCATCGTGCCCGCGTGGGCAATATCGACCATTTTCTCGTGCTGCATCCGTTCGAGGATGCGGTCGATCACCGTGAGTTCCAGCTTGATCACGTCCGCAAAGCGCCGGACTTGCACCTCGCCCTCGGCGAACAACATGCGCAGGATCAGATCGTTGACAATCGCGATCGGAATGTCGAGGTCTTCCGGGGCGTTCGGGGCGCGCAGGAGTTCCCGTAGGGCAGCGGGATGTGGGCTGGGGGGGCGCTCACTCGTTGGATAATCGACCCTCGGCGTTTGCGGCTCAAGGTTTTCGGTCATGCCTGCCCCGTCTTCCGTTGTTTGGTGGCCCAGGGACCCGTGCGCACCCATTGGTCCGCGAGGCTTTGCGCCAAAATCTTGTACATGCGCATCATCAGTTCAGGCTTTTCAGCTTCCAGGCGCGCGAGTTGCTCCGGCGTGATGCGCAGCAGACGCACATCCAATCCCGCCGCCACCGTCGCATTACGCGGTTGCCCGACCAACAGCCCCAGTTCGCCAAACGACTGCCCTTCTGTGACGATGCTAAGTGTTTGTTCGTTGCCTTCCGTGTCGAGCGTGAAGACCAGCGCCATCCCTTGCAGCACGAGGTACATGCCATCCGAGGGATCGCCTTCGGAAAAGATTGTCGCCCGTGCCGGGAAGGTGACTTCATCGGCGTAGGAACGTAGAGTCTCGAACTCCTCGCCCGCAAAGCCCCAGGTAACCAGCCAATGTTCAGGTGGCTGATCCGCAGGCATACTGTCCAGGAACATGGTGTACCCTCCTGTCCGTGTCTAACATTCGGACATTGGTCCAGGCTGTATACGACCCAGCCGCGTCATTCTGGATGATTGATCATGTGTGCGATAAATCCTGTTGATATTATACAAGAGAACCGCACACGCTGCTCAGAGGACCGTTTAGGGAATGGCGTGGATGGCGTTAGAAGGTGGTTGGCGCAAGTGTGTGTGCGGGGGGGGGGGGCCACGAACGCGTTGTCAGCAGTTTGTCGTGCGCAGAACGGCCTCACCCCCCGGCCCCCTCCTTTCAGGGGTAGGTATTTTATGATGTGGGTTTTGTAGGCAAGCCCCTCCCCTAAATCCCCTCCCCATGGCGCTGCGCTGATGGAGAGGGGACTTCACCACGCGATTGGCTCCCCTCTTTCTCCGCCTGCGGGTGATCTTGACCCATTTTAACGGACAGTTTTTGTGGCGTAGAATTGCCGTTCAAAGGTCGCGGGG
>CBEVZO010000759.1:0-2447 GCA_965554365.1 uncultured Anaerolineae bacterium | reverse complement strand
TCGCATTACACCGCAGCCAGTTTAGACGATTTATTTTCGCGGAACGGCCTTACCTCGGCCTATGTGCGCTGATGGTGCAATGCTTTGGACCTACTATTTGTACTCAAATCTGAATCATCTGTTGATTTGCGCCCAGACTGGCGATTCAGCTTGTGTGGCAGAAATGCAGGCACGGTTAGAGGGTTATAGGGAACACGATCAGCAGCTTATGTTAGCATTGGTAAGTGGCTCAGGGCTGTCTCCGTGCTGATTCCTCCTACCTCAACACCTGCTCCTACGGCCACTCCCGCTCCCCAGGCGCAGACATTAGGCCCTATTTGGGACGATCTCTATGA
The DNA here is from genome assembly GCA_965554365.1 of uncultured Anaerolineae bacterium. Lineage (GTDB taxonomy): Bacteria > Chloroflexota > Anaerolineae > Aggregatilineales > Aggregatilineaceae > CAYRNY01. The sequence goes on along the minus strand of CBEVZO010000759.1, from coordinate 2,112 downwards.
TGAGACATACAATATTGAAGTATCGGTGTACGGAACGCGGTTTTTGAGCAGTTCCGGTTGGCAGGATGCGAAGACGGACCATGTTTTTGTTATTATGGATGTAACAGTACGCAATCTAGGACCTGGAACACTGCGAAGCGTGGGGCCACACGTATTTCAAGTACGTGATGCCAATGGTGCGCTTCGAGACTATGACTATCTCTCTGATACAACAGATTGTAGTTTGGAGATCGTGGAGTTAACCGCTGGAGGATCGATATCTGGGTGTATTGCATTTGAAGTGCCAGATACAGGTCGGTTGGAACTGATTTATGCGCCGTATCAGTATGAAGGGTTAGAAGAGGGGCGCTATTTGAGTTTTGTTTTACGTTAGACTACGAAAAAATGACAGTTGCGGAGGCCGGATAGCAGTGTAGCCGGCCTTTTTACTTTATGTTTGTGTCGAAGAATTTTCCATGCGCCCAGCGAGATTCCTTTGCTACCTTAGCCGTACTTCATCAACGGGATACCGGCTTCCGTTGCCGCGCTCAGCCGGTCGTAGCTCACAATCTTTAGCATCGTAAGCGCGGTTTGACCGGGGAGCAACTCTTGCGGCCACTGTTTGCGTAGTGATACATGCGCCTCTTTCACGTGCGGGGTCTTGAGTTGCGGGTCTCGTCCGGCGACCAGATACACGCGGATGAATACCTGGCGGGTGAACGGCTGCTCTGGGACCAGTGGGTCGAGTGCCGCGATCTGGGCGCGGATCGTGCCTAGCACTGCTGTCAGGTCTGCGGACGGCGTTCCGTCCTCGGCAAATGGGGCGTCGTAAGGTGACAAGAACGCGAAGATCGCACAGTTCGCGGACCCCGTTTCTGTGCCGGTGTGTAACTGCCCCAACCGCAGCGCCCCCAGTTGTTTTTCGCCCAGCATTTTTAGCGGGAACCACCAGGGGATCGTCCGCACTGTGTCTGGCGCATCGTCCAGGCGCGCCACGACCTTGCCGATATAGCTCGTCAGTTCATCCCCCGGACCGCCCGTGCCGTAGAAATACCAGAACTGGTTGCCTGTTTGCAGGTGATTGTGTGTGCGCTGTGCGACCGCGCCGAACTCCGTGTGCAGCCGTGCCGTACTGCGTAGTTCGTGCGTCTCCGGCAGCGAGAGATAGCCCGCCGGAGTCAGCGCATCGTTGCCGATCAGCCACCGCAGTCGGTCCCGCAAGATCAATGCACGAATTGCCGCCGCCTGATCGGGTGTTTCGAGCCACTGTTTTAGTTGTACCACACTCTTTTGCGGCAGTCGCTTCACGAGCGAATCCAACCCGACGGCTTCTACCGTTCCCCCGCCGCGCAAATCCAGCGGTTGCAGCGCCAGCCAACGGTCGGGAATTTCTGTGTCTGCCAACAGCACTGGGATCACCGGCTTCTTGTCCCGCAAGGCGCGCTTGATGTCGCTTTGCACTTGCGTTGAGGCGGTGCTGGCGGGCGAAATGACCAGCACGATATGCGTGGCTGTGTCAAGCGCTTTTTGGCGCACCTCGTCTGCTTTTTGGCGCACCTCGTCTGCTTTTTGACGAACCTCGTCTGTCTCGTGCGCAATCAGGTCCGTCGCCACATCGATATCGCGCGCGGCGAGTTTGGTGCATAGTCGCGCGACCGCTGCCCGATCATCTTTTGCATAGCTGACAAATATGGTATGTGCCATGTCTTCTTGCTCCCGGTGAAACCTGCCACATGCTAGAGTCTACCATGTTTCGCTGTTGCGCACCGATTCCGTGTGTTGTGGGGCTGTTCGCCGCAGCCGCCAGTCCTACGCTTCGCCTTCGCTGCGGACCGGCTGACGGCTCAGTGCGAGGCAGCATCCATAAGCGGTCCGGAACAGCGCGACGGGCTGCGCTAACACGTTTCACCGTTTGCGTCAGCCCACAGCAACGTGGAGGACCGCTGCCCGGCGATCCCACGCAACAACGGCGCAGCGGTTCGGGGGAGGGAGGTCTGCGCCGCTGGATCATATCTCGTGTGCTGCGCTAGAAGTCCTCAACCTCAGGATACGCCGCCTTGAGCGCCGCCTGCATGATTTGCTTGTATTCCAGCGCGTCGGCTTCTGTATCGCCCTCGAAGCGCATACTCAACA
>CBEVZO010000758.1:0-2449 GCA_965554365.1 uncultured Anaerolineae bacterium | reverse complement strand
CCTGATTGTAGGTGACATCTGACCCCGTCATGGCATATGCTGCTTGCGAAGCCAAAGTTTAACGCAATGTGGCTGTGATGCCCACTCGGTTTACGATTAATTCACGAGGTGGCAGCAATCAGGCGAGTTTTGGGTTGCTATTGTACGAGTTTGGCTATCGCAGGGGGCAACTTCAAGTCGCTTATTGCATGCCATTCCCATCCGTTGATTGGTGTGCGCTGCGGTACAGTGAATTTGTAATAGAAATAGAGATACGCATCGTGTGGTATTGTCGCGACCGCTGCATCGTGAGGGGCGGGGAAATCAAAGCGGTCGTCGCGGATTTCATCCAGTATGGTATGTGGTGTTAAGGTATGCACGAAAGCCTGCACAGTCTCATGCGGTGGCTGGGTGGGGTCTACGATGGTGTGTGTAGGGAATACGGGATGTTCGTTTTCAAGACGTAGCAGCAGGTGATCGCCATGCTGGATCAGCGCGATCATGGTGCTGTGTATCTGCGGCTGCTCCAGGATACACTGCATAGGTATTGGCGTGCCCCACCGCTTTGCACGCTCGCTGAGGATGACCTGATACAGGTGGTCGCTGGCCGGATCGATCCAGTCGTTGAGCAGGATATAGTGGCATTCTCCGGCGAACGCCATCTCAAATGGTACGCGCGCCAACCGGTGCGCGAGTACGTCCGGCTTGACATGCCCGCGTTGGCGGATGCGCGCTTTTAGCGTATTGAGATGCGATGGAGTGACGAAGATCAGCACGGTATTATTGGGGTATGCTTCATGTACCTTCAGTGCGCCCAACGGTTCAATGTCTGCGATTAGACTGCGACCTGTGGCGATTGCTTCTTCGACTGTTTTGCGCGGTGTGCCGTACATTTTTCCGGCGTGAACGGCCTGATATTCCACCAGCGCGCCTGTATCGATCAGGCGATTGAATTCTTTCAGTGTCACGAATTGGTGTTCGCGTCCTTCTTTTTCACCAGCGCGCATGGGGCGCGTAGTCGCGGTGGCAAGCTGTGGTAGATCGCCAAGCTGTTGTTGGACACGCTTCATCAATGTGTTTTTCCCGGCCCCCGACGGACCAACCAGAAGAAACAGAATTCCCTCGCGTGACATATGGACCCTCACTTGTGTATGCGATCAACCATGATGTGCCAGAGTGTAACACGCGCGTGCTGCCTATACTACAGTCAGATGGCATATTTGAGGCGGGTCATGTGACCCCTGTGCATTTGCTCTATACTATGATTAGATTGTGATCGGCAGTGTATGCTGCTGACACAATGATTGTGCAAGGCGTGTATCATTTTTGAGGAGATGAGTTTGAGGGAGGATCTTGACAAATAGCCTGCCGGATAGGTCAGGCGTCACTGGTGCGCGTTGTGCTGACGTGCTACGCTCAAGTTGTATGCTCTATAGTCCGCTTAAGTTAGTGTCAGTTTTGTTCGTTTTCTGAAAGGGGTACGTTTGATGACCGCCAAGATTATTGACGGTAAAGCTGTTGCCGCTAAAGTGCGTGAGCAGATGGCGGAAGACGTAAAGACGTTGCAGGCCGAACACGGCGTTACGCCTGGCCTGGCAACAGTATTGGTCGGCTCTGATGCCGCGTCGGCCAGTTATGTGCGTATGAAGCGCAAGGCGTGCGAGAAGGTCGGTATTCTGTCCTTCCCGAATGAATTGCCCCCAGATGCATCGCAGGAAGAGGTTGAGGCACTCGTTACTAAGCTAAACGCCGATCCCAATGTGCATGGTATTCTCGTGCAGCTTCCTCTGCCCGGCCATCTGGATGAGGAGAAAATCCTCAGCCTGATTAGTCTGCACAAGGACGTGGACGGCTTCCATCCGATCAACATTGGCCGTTTGGCGATGAAGGGGCGTGACCCGTTGTTCATCCCCTGCACGCCGTATGGTTCGCTGGTGTTGCTCGAAGAAGCTGGCGCACAGCTTGAAGGTGCTGAAGCGGTGGTGTTGGGTCGTAGCAATATCGTGGGTCTGCCGATGGCGATGTTGCTGATCCACCGCAACGCGACCGTCACCGTTTGCCACAGCCGCACGAAAGATTTGGCGGGTGTTTGCCGCAAAGCGGACATCCTGATTGCTGCGGTAGGACGTGCTGAGATGGTGAAAGCCGACTGGGTTAAGCCGGGCGCTTACGTCATCGATGTTGGCTCGAACAAGATCGATGATCCCAGCACCGAGCGGGGCTACCGTTGGGTGGGTGATGTGGCGTTCGACGAGGTGAAGGAAGTCGCGGGCGCGATTTCGCCGTCGCCCGGTGGCGTGGGCCCGATGACGATCACTATGTTGCTGAAGAATACGTTGCGTGGCGCTCAGATGGTGGCTGCTGGCGAGGTGTAAGCTGTCAGATAAGCCCTAGTGGTTAACGCTTTGTCGCTGCGTGTTGTGAACGCGCATTGCCTGCCGGATGATCGGGGGGTGGTGCGCGTTCCGTT
>CBEVZO010000757.1:0-2451 GCA_965554365.1 uncultured Anaerolineae bacterium | reverse complement strand
GGGAAAGGGGGGCCGGGGGGGATAGGGGTAAACACCGGCAAATCACGTTATTCTGCGGAGCTACCGCGACACCGCGCCATGCACACAAAATACACAGAACGCACTCTGTGAATTTAATAGCGCTCGGCCTCACCCCCTAAATCTCCCTCTCCATCCGAGGCATTTTGTTGCGCTGGCACTCAACGAAAATTATGGAGAGGGGGACTTGATCACGCGCCTGATGCTTCGCAGAAGCGCCTGGGGAGGGAGTTGGGGCCGTTTAATTAGCATAAGACTCGATCTCGAATCCACATAAGACGTACAGAACTATCGCGGACCCGCGCAAACACAGGCGGGCCGTTGATCGTCCTGATTGACTTACACTGCTTACACTGTGTGCGACGCTGTGACGTGCCTGGTTCACGTTTTGAAAAACACGTACAGCTTGAGCCGCCCCAACGTGATCTCGTCACCATCGCGCAGACGCTTCTCAACCGAATCGGGCAACGGTTCCCCATTCAGCCGCGTGCCGTTGGTGCTGCCGATATCCGTCAAATAGACGGCGTTGCCTTCGCGCAGCAGTTTCGCGTGCTGCCGCGAAACGCCCATATCATCCGCACCATAGGGCGAGAGATTAATGTACGTGATGGTGTCTGATGCTTCGGACAGTCGGCCCAGAATGACGCTCTGGCGAATCTGCACCAAGATCGGCTTTTCGTCATCACCCACTTGCAGAATCAGCACATTATCCAGGCTGAGTTCATCAGTCCCGCCCGAAACGCCGTCGTCTTCAAGCTGCCGGGTGGAAAGTGGTACTTCGACCAGGGCCACACCGCAGCGTTCGCAATAGACCACGCCTTCCAGATTATCTTTGCCGCAATGAGGACATAGCTGCATAATACCTTCCCCGTTTCCATCCGTAGGGGCAGCATGATCGCGCCCCCCAACGAACCAGATAGCTCGATTATCGCTCAAAACGGTTTTCAGCGCGAACGCTGTGTTGTAAGGCGTGCGTGCCAGCGATCCCCCGCCCTGCACACTGTGTATTAAGCATTTTCTGTCCCCATCAATTCAGGGCAAGCCTGGTTCTTGGTTTGATCATTCTTCGGCAGGTGGAACAGGCAGCGGGTGTACGCGAGTGTTGTTCAATGTGAGAGTAGTCATCATGTGAGGAAGCTCGGCGGCATGGGTGCTGAATAATTCACGCACACGGGCGATTTTCTGTTGGCGCAACAACGCGTCAATCCGCACCAGCACAATACCATACGCAGGCTGTGCATCACGAAAGACCAGTCCTCCAAAATCACGGTCTTCAGTGAGAATGATATGTTCTTCGTCTACGCTCTGGGACAGAATATCAATGTCTGCGAAACTGCGCATATCTTCCGCAACGTACAACACATCGTGACCATTCTCGCGCAATGCTTCAACTACACTCAGGGGACAGCATTCGTCAACGAGGATTTTCACAACGTTTGTCCATCAGCGAGAATAATATCTTGGCGCGCGAGATAATCATGTGCAAACGCAATCGCCGCCAGAATGTCCTCGTGCGTCAAACGTGGGTGATCGGCTAGTAGATCATCGTAGGTCAACCCGGCGCTGAGTTTCTTCAAGATGAGTTCGACAGTAATGCGTGTGCCCTTAATACAGGGTTTGCCTACCATAACCGCCGGATCGATTGCAATACGTTCGTGTACCATTGGTTGTTCCCGTGTGAATGTGCTACCTGTAGGTTGATTCTAACACGGATTCCGCAAGGGGGCGTATGGCCCCCTACACAGCCGGGGGCGTTTCTGAGTACGGGAGAATTTCCAGGGTACAACGTGTTCCGCAGAAAAAAAACTCGGATTGGAGGATTTCGTCTACACTTTTCTGCTGTCCATATGCGTCAAAGTCCAAATACACCTTTCCTTCAGAAAACACCACACCTAGCGTGAAAACTACTCCGGTTATGTTATCCACCCGAAAGCCTAGTAACTTGTGCAGCCGGAATCTGACATTGACCCATTTCCCACTGGGATCATCCTTGGAATCCAATCCCGATGTCTCGATTAGCCCCACCTTCTCGAACGTCGGGGCAGAGAGCAGGGAAATTGCCACATGTCGGATGACATGATCATGGAAATCAGAGAAGCGTGTAAGCCATGCAGCATGATTTTCTTCAGTAAGCGTATGTATCATTGTGTCTTCCCTCATCTCCGGCGCGTGGGCGGCTTGATCGGGCGAATCACGCGGCTGCGCCCTGGACTGTGGCCCGGCAACGGCGCAAGCGGGCGAATCACCGAGGACCGGCGCGGGGCGGTCGGCGATGCAGGCAACGGTTCAGCAGGCGGGCGGTTAGGCCCGGCGGTGATCGTGTCTTGCGTGAAACTCGTGCTGAGAATCGCCTCGCCCGTTTGACCGTTCACGACGGCGGGGCGGTGCGATCCATCCCGCAGCACGACCGTCACCATCCACACGGGCAACAGC
>CBEVZO010000756.1:0-2453 GCA_965554365.1 uncultured Anaerolineae bacterium | reverse complement strand
GTTGGGGGCGGGCGTGGTGCTGTGTGCGTGGGCCGTGCTGTGGGCCACCTTCCCCAACTTGCCCTGTCTGGCGCTCACCGGGGCTGGATTCGTGGCGTTTTTGCCGCAGCACCTATCGATTCTCGCCAGCGTGAGCAATGACGCGCTCGCCGAACTGATCGTCGGGCTGACGCTGCTCGCGACGACGCTCTATTTGCGCAACACGCCCGCACAGGACTCCGCCGCGCGCCGGATGCCGCCCATTGTGTTGGGCGTGCTGGTAGGATTGGCGCTGTGGACCAAAACGACGATCTACTTCCTGGGCGGGATCGCGGTATTGGCGGTGCTGCTGCGTTGGCAACGCGCGAAGTGGGATCGCCGCACAGCGATCACGCACCTCGCAGCGGTGATCGTCCCGGCGCTGATCATGGGAGGGCTGTGGTGGGGCCGCAACGTGAGTGTCTACGGCGGCACGGATGTGTTCGGATTGCAGCGCCACGACGAGGTCACGGTCGGACAAACGCGCACGGACGAGTACATCAACGTGATCCTGGGTGGCAACGAGCGCCAATACGTGCAGAACTTCCTCGAAACGTCGTTCCACAGCTTCTGGGGACAGTTCGGGTGGATGGCGCTGCCGATGCCGACCAACATCTACCGGCTGCTGCTGCTGTTCACCGTTGGAACATTGGCGGGCGTGGGGATCGTCGTGTGGCGGCGGCGCTGGCTCCCCAAACTTGATCCGACGCAGCGCGACATGCTGATCATCTTCGCGACGGTGATCGCGCTGGTCTTCGCGGCCTACATCTTCTACAATCGCGACTTTGTGCAGTTCCAGGGGCGTTACGTCTATCCGGCGCTGATTCCGCTGGCGTTCGTGTTTGCACTGGGGCTGGCAGGTTGGACCGCGCTGGTGGAGGATTTTGTCCCGGCGCTGGCGTGGCTTTCTGTGCTGCTGATGATCGGGTTGGCGGTGTTCGCGCTCTACGCTCTGGACACGTACATCGTGCCCAATCTGCCGAGTTGGTGAGACACACCGCCCGCACAATCAGCAAAAAACAAATGGGACACGGATGAACGCAGATCAACGCGGATTAAGAGCAACATCTGTGTTTGTCCGTGTCCTGAATCGTTTTTGCATCGTCCACACAATAGCGGCGTTTTATTTTGTCGGATTGTTGCACTGTGAGCAAGTCTTCACACCAGCCGCATACGTGAGTCCGCAGCTTTCGCAGGACATGGTCCCGTTGCTCAGGTGCGGCTTGAGCATCGCCAGTGCCGCGTCGCGATCCACACCCGCACCCGTGAGATCGCGCACCACATACTCAACTGACTGTCCCTCCGCGAGCCGCTGCGGGACCGTGTTGATCAGGCTGGCGAGATCGCGTTGTGAGGATTGCGCCACCTGAGGTTGCACCTTCATATCCAGCACGGCGGGCTTGAATGTCACGCCGCAGGTCTGACACTGCACATACTCGCCGACCGTCCCCAGCGGGATCACGGGAAGAAAGTACAGCGTGAACCAGCGTGTCGCTTTAGTCTTGGTGTAGGTGCGCTGCGAATGGCACGACGGGCACACAAACTGCCCTTCGCCGATAGGACTCTGCCGGACGCGCGTGCCGAAAATAATGAACAGCATAGAGAATACTCCTCAAAGAAGCGGTTAGCAGTTAGCGATTGGCGATCAGCAAAAGCGATGCGTGGCTCCATTGTGTACGGATTAGTGCCGGGGCGCAACCTGTATTCTAGTTGACGTTGTTGGCGACATCAGAAAAAAAACAAATAGGACACGGATGAACGCAGATTAACACAGATCAAAAACAAATCCGTGTTTATCCGTGTGAATCCGTGTCCCATTCCCGTTTTTGTGTCACTCCACCGCCACCCTTACCGTCCCCGGCAGCACACCCGTGATCGTCAGCAGACCCGCATCATCCGCCGTGAGCGCCTGATCGAGACCACCCTCCCCGATCACGCGATACACCGCATTCGGCGTCAGGCCGGTAACGAGTACCCGCTCCACACCCGGCGCAACCTGGAACAACGCGGATGTGATACTCGCGCCATCTTCCGGCAGCATGTCGAACATCACCTGCGCGGACCCCAGCGCCACGCCGCGTACCGTATCGCCCACCACAAGAATCCCCGCGTCCGGCGGCGGCTGGTCGGCGTCCTGCGCGACAAACGCGGTCATGAACCAGTGTTCGAGGTTGGGGCGTCCCGGCGTGATCTCCAACCGGAAGAAACCATACGGATCGACCTCGAAGTTATTGCTCACCGGCTTGCCCCACGCCGTGTTGACCGTCATCCCGCCGACCTCGAACCCGGAGATCAGCGACACATGGCTGTCGGGCAGCAGATTTTGCATGTACAACGCGCTCTCGCCCACCAGCGAGCCGTAGAATAACCCGGTCGGCGCGGGCTGGTTCTGGAAGTGGTAGACCACAATCGGCGTATACGAGGGGAAGGTCGTC
>CBEVZO010000755.1:0-2461 GCA_965554365.1 uncultured Anaerolineae bacterium | reverse complement strand
GCTTGACGATGATCGGTCCCATCTGCTTGAGTGCTTGCAGCGCGGTATCATCCAGGGTGGTCGGGAATGGCACATTAAACAGAATCTGCACGTCGCTTGTTTCCTCAAATTTACGTGGGAGTTTATGATCAGCCATGATTTACCCCTCCTGCCCCAGAATCGATACCGTCACGTAAGTGCCCGTGCCCGCGTGGCTGTGAATCGCACCGCGCTTGGCGTCCTTGATTTGTAGTGTGTCGTCGCCGAAGTGCTGCCCAATCGTGCCCTGTAACTGCCAGAGCGCGAAGACGGCCTGCATCAGTCCTGTTGCGCCAACCGGATGCCCACACGCGATCAGACCGCCGGACGGATTCACGGGGCAGATCGGTACGTCTGGCAGGTCCAGCCCGTAGTCGAGGTCGGGTACAAACGCCTTGCCGCTGGCCGCGAACGCGCCGCCCTCACCATAGCGGCACAGGCCCATATCTTCATAGGTTTGAATTTCCGAGGAAGTATAGGCGTCGTGCAGTTCCACGAAATCTATTTCTGTGAGCGGATCGGTGATTCCGGCGTTTTCGTAGGCTTGTTTGCTCGCCATGCGCCCTGCGCGGAACGAGTGTACACCCGGATAGCGGAACCCGTCATCCCAAAGTTTCTTGTAGTACGCCTGGGTGTCAGCGCTGTCGCGCTCGCTGGCAAGGGCGTTCCGCGCCATAAACTTGTCATACGTCTGGTGCGGACGGTCCGCCATACGCATCGCGTCTGTGCCGCACCCAATGCTCTCGACCAGCACGCGTGGATACCGTTTGCCGCTGGCCTGTTCCAGCTTCGCCAGTCCTTCCTCAGAACACAGAACCACCGAGGCCGCACCGTCGCTCATCACGCAGATATCCAGGCGTGTCAGCGGCCAGGCGACCATCGGAGCATTGCGCACATCCGCGATGGTGTAGCGGTTGCGCTTTTGAGAATAGGGATTGTGGTAGGCGTTGATGTGGTTTTTGACCGATACGTGCGCCAACTGCTCGACCGTCGTGCCGAACTCGCGCATGTGACGCGTGACCATCATCGCGTAGTACCCGGAGTAAAACCCGCCGACCGGATAATCAAAGCTCGCATCAGAGGCCAGCGCGATGAATTCATTACCCTTCCAGGTGTTAACATGGCTCATCGTCTCGAAGCCATACGCGACGCAAACATCCATTGCGCCGCTTGCAATGCTTTTCCAGGCTTCCTGAAAACACAGGCCGCCCGTCGCCCCGCCACCTTCCACACGGTGTGAAGGCTTGGGACACAACCCCAGATAGTCTTGGGCCATAATGCCTGCCATCAACTGCCGGGTGAAGTGGTCGGAGAAGTACGACGCGACTGAACCATCCACTACCTCGGTGAACTGAGGAAATGTCAGGCCGAGATCGCGGATCGCATAATCATATGCTTCCTTGATCACGGCCTGAAAAGTTTTGTCGGGACGGGCTTTAGTAAATTTCGAAACCCCGCCAGAAACAACATACACTTTTCGCATAAGAATACTCCAAAAAACTATCTGTATGGTTTAAACCAGCGTACAAGGTTCTCTTTATAGGAATGCCCCGTAAAACCCATGCCTTCAGGCTTGGGATATAAGGGGTTAAGGCGTGTTGCTTGAGCAAGACCTAATGCTATACTCAGGACTATGCTCACATAATAGCCTGTATGAAGACCTATGGCAATCGAAGTCCGTCGCACCTACAAGTATCGGCTGTATACCAGTAAGCGTGACAAACACTTGATCCAGGCCATTGATATCGCAGGGATCATCTGGAATCACTGCGTGGCGTTGCAACGACGCTATTACGCATTGACTGGCGAGTATATCACGCAGGGCCAGTTGAAGCGGCACATCGCCAAACTGCGGAGGCAATCACGCCAGTATGCCTATTGGCAAGTGTTGGGATCGCAAGCGGTGCAAGAGGTAACCGAACGGTTGGATCGGGCAAGCGGAGGTGGCAGCAATGGCGGGAGGCGCGGCGGGCGAAGTTTAAGCAGCGGCGCACGCTACGTGTGGGGGTCGGGTAGCCCCAAGCAACGGCACAAGGCCCACGTATGACCTTGTGCCGTGTTGCTCCAGGCGGTTGATTAACGATGTTCGGTTTGAGTTTTATTGGAGCGGCGTGTTATCGTGTTTCTTGCTGCCGCGTTAGTCTCCGGTTGCAGTCACGCGTGACAGGTCATATTCTTGCACCTCTGGGATCATGTCCTCACGCTCTTGTGCAGGGCGAACGCGCGATGGCAAGATCGCCAACACCAGCAGCGCATTGACCAGCATCACGGCGGCTCCGAACAACATGGCATCGTTCATCCCCGCCACGAATGACTGGTTAGCCACATCGATGATCGTCTTTGAAAACGACTCAGGTACTTGCGGATTGCCGGCAATCATGTGAGCCGCTTGAATGCTATTGCTAATACCATCGAACTTATCTGAGCTCAGTTGTGGCAGGGC
>CBEVZO010000754.1:0-2463 GCA_965554365.1 uncultured Anaerolineae bacterium | reverse complement strand
GGCGTGGGGTATTCGAGTTTATTCTGCCTGAGAATGAGACAGTGCTGGGGTATTGGCGGCGCTATGCCCCCTCTGACACTGAGCGCCAACGCTTCCTGATTCTGGCGAACCTGACCGGCGAGTCACAGACCCTCACGCTGGACCTTGCGACGGACATGGACATTCAGCCGGTCGATGTGTTGACTGGCGATCAGTGGCCTGCTATCTCAACCGCGCCCTATACCGTTAAACTCGCGCCGTATGCCTATCACTGGTTGAAGTTTGAGGGATAGTCAGGCGCTAGGTAGTGTTGATGTTTTCGCCTAAAAAAGGCATTTTGAACACAAATGTCAACACGCCTAGTCCTCAAACCCGCTCTCGGTTTTGACTAGGCGCACGCTTAATGTGCTGGCGATAACGACGGCCACCGTGCGCGCGAATGTTTCTGCTTGCTCGTAGGCTTCCTGATCTTCCTGGTGCTGCCGGAAGTATTCGATACCGGCTTTGGTGTCCACCGTAAATTTGTTACCCACAGTGGCACGCTTGCGCGATAGCTCGCTGCTGGTCGTGTGTTCGGTTTGGGCCAGTAGCAGCGATTCATCCGGCAGTGTCAGATAGACGCCCCACTCATAATGAATATTCGTTACTTCTGTCACCAGATCAGATTGCCTTTCTGCTTGCGTTTCGTACCGGCGCGTGATGTCGTGGCGCAGCTCGACATTGCGCACGTCGGTGGTGGCAATTTCGCGGCCTGATGCGCCCCCCAGAAACACACCCAACAAGCCGGTGGGCGGAATCAAGCGAATGGTTTCTTGTTCAACATCAATGACGCATTGATTAAACGCCGGACTTTCACCCCCCGGTTGGCGGGGAGCTGTATCTTTTGCCAACCGTAGGGTAACGCCGTTGCGTCCCTCACCAAGCCAGATGCCCGGATATTGCACTGGCAATTTGACCGATGTCGCGAACAGTTTCACGCGCTGCGGACCGATATCCTCGCGCTTATGCGGGATCAGTGGGCCGGTGACACCGCTGCGTTGCGTTGGTTCTGTGAGCGGGCTGGGCTGTTTCTTCGCCCCGAAGATTTTGAGAGGACAACCGATATGTTCCGCCAGTTCTCTCCCCGCACGCTGCGCAGCGGCGGCGTGCATGTCGTTGTCGCTCTCCGGCCACCGGACTAACTCTAACCAGCGGGGTTTGTCCTCAGTCGTACGCGCGACATGGAACCCCAACCGCCAATGGCGCGTTTTTTGCTCGTATCCGATTACGACCGCGCGCACATATTCGACTGAGAGAACTGTGCCCGGTAAGCGATGCTCTTGCGCAAAAGCTGGTGTATACTCCATTATACCGCTGCCACGCAGCACCCAGAATTCTGGCGTGTTTGAGAGTTCGTTGGCTGTCGAGATCAAACGCCAGTTGCCATCTTTTATCACAATTTCTACATTTTCGGCAGGAATGATTGTCATTAGCGCACCCCACATTACAAAACTCAGCTATACTACAGTTTAAGTAAAATTCATGGTTGAGTCTAGTGATTGGTGCGATCAAACATAACGAGGGATCGTCATGGCTAAACGGAGCAAAAAACAGGAAGCGGATCAGTTGCAAGTTAGCGCGCAACATAACCTGCTAATTTACAAGAACCTGGGGCGGCGCTACCGTCCACCGGGGGTCTTGTTGATCGTGATGGGATTATTCGCGTTTGTGCCTGCGTTTATCGGCGATTTGCAGAACGACCTGTTTGAACCGGCGGCGTTGGCTGGCGTTGGCAGTGTCATTGTATTGGCGGGGCTGGGCTTTTGGTTGTTTGCGACGTTGGCAATGCGGCGGTCGTTTGTGCAGTGCCAGCCTGATCTGTTGGTGATCCGGTCGCCGTTTTACCGCACGTTGCTCAGTTACCGGCGGATCAAGGGAGTCCGGGTGCTGCCGCTCTCCAAGCTGTTTGAGAAGAAAAAGCTCAAAGGGATGGGAAAATCGTTGGTAGGGCCATTGATGGGCGGTATGGCGGTAGTGGTGTATGTCAAATCATGGCCTACACCCAAACGACGGCTCAAGCGTTTCCATAGCCCCTACCTTTTCACCAATGAGGGCGAAGGATTGGTGTTTATCGTGCCCAATTATAGCGTGTTGATGCGCGAAATTGAGGAATTCATGAATCGCAAGGCGGATGCTGCGCGAGGTAAAGAGGAACGCTACGAAGACCCCATCGACCGTTTGAAATACTTCCAGCATTAAACGCGACATTCCGCGTGCATAGAGTACAAAACAGGCGACCCGACATCGATCAGGTCGCCTGTATGTGTATCGCGTGGAAACTACTTGATTTCGACCACGGCGCCAGCGCCTTCGAGCTTGCTCTTGCCGTCTTCGGCGGCGTCCTTGCCAACGTCTTCCATGACGTCGCTCGGCGCGCCTTCAACCAGTTCCTTGGCTTCTTTCAGGCCCAGGCTGGTCATTGCGCGAACGGCCTTGATTACCTGG
>CBEVZO010000753.1:0-2465 GCA_965554365.1 uncultured Anaerolineae bacterium | reverse complement strand
GCCGCAGTACAACATGCTCATGCGCAAGAAAGTCGAAGACGATGTGCTGCCCGTCACCGAGCCACAGGGCATGGGGCTGGTGGTCTGGAGTCCGTTGGCAAGCGGCATGTTGACTGGCAAATATGACGCGGCGATTCCCGAAGACAGCCGCCTCGCACGCATCGACTGGCTGCGTAATGCTATCTTCAAGGAAGACGTGATCGCCGCGATCCGCGAACTCAAGCCCATCGCCGACGATCTGGGCGTGACACGTGCGCAACTGGCGATTGCCTGGGCGCTGCGCCAACCGGGTGTCAGCAGCGCGATCACCGGCGCGACCAAAGTCAGCCAGCTTGAAGACACGCTCAAAGCCCTCGATATTGAACTCACTGACGATGTGCTGCAAACGATCGACGCCGCCCTCGCCCCCGTGATCCAGTAACCAACCCCTCGTAGTGTCATCGCGTTGTGCGGGGACAGAGACTACCCCGCACAACGCTTTGCACAGGCGATAACCGCGCAAAGACTTGTGCAATTTCACCAAAGCACGCCCGTGTATCGCATATCAGAATTCGGTAGTATACTGTTATCGACGCGATCCGCCGGTACAAAGTGCCCCATGTAATCGCTTTAGTTTGACAAACATTGAACTGTTTTGTTACTATGCAGCATTGCGTTCGATTTCCTCTGGTTCCTTGATCACTTTCAAGGAGTAACATCAACTCAGCATTGTGGTGCAACGCGGGGACGAGATGCGGCAGCATCTTCATACGTCGATCACAATGTTTTGTGTTGAACTTGCGTTTCTGCCAACGCAAGACACATCGATTTGGTCTGCAAACGAAGTACAAAGTACAGTGCAATTCTACATTCAAGCTGAGGAGACCCCACACCATGCGTACAGTGAAATCCCTTCGCATTATGTTATTGATTGTATTGTTGGTGGCTGCCATTACCCCGGCGTATGCCCAGGATGGCGGCGAAGTTGTTGTTGTTCCAGCAGGTGAGACTATTAAGCTCGCGTTGGTAACAGACCTGACCGGTCCGATTGCGCCGATGGGCCTGGATATTCTCCAGTCTGGCGAAATCGCCGTGATGGAAGTTAACGAAGCCGGTGGCATTCAGGGCTTCGAGGTTGAGTTGGTGGTTGAAGACGACCGCTGCTCCGGTGACGAAGGTACAACCGTCGCGAGTCGCGTTGTGTCCAACGAACAAATCGTCGCAGTAGCCGGTCACTCATGCTCTGGCCCGACGATTTCCGCTTCCGAAATCTACGAAGAAGCACGTCTGCCCATCATGTCGCCGAGCGCAACGAACGCAACCCTGACCGTGCGTGGGTACAGCGTCGTGAACCGCGTGGCCTTCAACGATGGCGCGCAGGGCGAAGTGGACGCCCACTATCTGTTCAAAGTGCTGGGTATTACCAAACTGGCGATCCTGCACGACAACGATGCTTACGGCCTCGGGTTGGCCGAAGTGGTCGAGCGCGTGTTCGTGGAAGAATTGGGCGGCGAAGTTGTGGCGTTCGAGGGCATCAACGTAGATGACCAGGACTTCCGCCCGGTGTTGACCCAGTTGGTCGCCGCTGGACCGGAAGCCATCTTCTTCGGTGGCTATCAGGAACAGGCTGTGCTGCTCGTGCCGCAAATGGACGATGTGGGCCTGGACGATGTGATCTTCTTCAGCGATGACGGCATTAAGGCGCAGGCATTCATCGACGGCGCAGGCGAAGCAGCAGAAGGTGCTTACGCGAGCTTTGTCGAAACTCCGCCCTCCAACGTGGAAGCCAACGAAGCGTTCGACGCGCTGTATGAAGAACTCTACGGCGTGGCCCCCGACGACCAAGGCCCGTTCCACGCGCAGTCCTACGACGCGGCCATGATCCTGATGAATGCTATCGCAGAAGTGGCCGTGTTGAACGATGACGGCGACCTGGAAATTGATCGCGAAGCACTGATCACCGCCGTGCGCAACACGACGGACTACGACGGCTTGACAGGGATGCTCACTTGCGATGAACGCGGCGAATGCGGCGCGGGTCGTATCGTGGTTTACATCGTCGAAGATGGTGAGTGGGTCCAGGTGGAAGTGCCAGAAGACTTGCTCGAAATGGAAGGCATACGGCACTAAGCCAATTGCCAGACACTCCGAAGGGCTACCCCGCGTCCTTCGGTAAATAGCACAAATGCCAGCGCCTTACTTGGAAATACCGTAAGGCGCTGGTACAATTTCGCACGTTCTACAATTTCTACCATGGTCCCAACGTAAGGGAACATATATTTGCTTCAAGGTAGCCTCGCCTGCCCGTACCACCCTGGATGGAGGACTCGATGGCGCACATCACACAAGCCCGCCGCTTAGATCAACTGGATCTCAATTACGACCAGCTCAGCGGTCAATATTTCGGTTTAGGGGTTTTGATCGCCACCCTGCGCATGTTTTGGGTTATCGCGCGCACATCGGGCGTGTTCGGCACACCGCCCGAC
>CBEVZO010000752.1:0-2466 GCA_965554365.1 uncultured Anaerolineae bacterium | reverse complement strand
CCTGACCCCCTCCCCATCCGAGATGAAGAGGGGGAAGCGTGACCTGTGGGCATGGCTTTTTCTAGGAGTGGCATACGCAGAGCTACCACGAGATTTTTCTCTGGTTTTTACCTCGTTTTTCTCTGCGTTCTCTGTGTTCTCTGCGGTGAATCGCTTTTGTTTTCACAGGAGACGCATCATCGACACCATCTTCGACGCTCTCAAAGAGGCGGTGCGCCTCATTTTCGAGCTAGACCCTGCCGTGATCGAGATCGTTTGCCTGTCACTCTATGTGACGGCGAGCGCGCTCATTATCAGTGCCGCGATCGGGATTCCGGGCGGGACATGGCTGGCGCTGGTCCGGTTTCCTGGCAAACGCGTGATCACGGCGTTAATCTACACCGGTATGGGCCTGCCGCCAGTCGTGGTGGGCCTGGTGGTGTACCTGTTTCTCTCACGCAGCGGGCCAATGGGCGAGTTGGAGTGGTTGTTCACGCCGCGCGCGATGATTGTCGCACAGACCATAATCGCCACGCCGTTGGTGATGGGCGTGACTATGAGCAGCGTACATGGCGTGGACCCGGCGCTGCGCCCGCAGTTACGCGCGCTCGGCGCGACCCGCTGGCAAGCGATCCGCGCGTTGCTGGTCGAAGCGCGTTTTGGCGTGGTTGTGGGGCTGGTGGCGGGCTTCGGATCGATCATTTCCGAGGTCGGCGCGGTGATGCTGGTCGGCGGCAACATCGACGGGCGCACGCGCGTCCTGACGACCGCCGTCGTGCTGGAAACGCGACGCGGCAATTTCGATCTGGCGCTGGCGTTGGGCATCATTTTGCTGCTGATATCGTTTTCCACTAACCTCATTATGATGCTGGCGCAAGGTAAGGGCACACGAACCGTATGACCGACACACTCTACACTGTTGACCACGTCGCACAGCGTTACGGCGCACGCACTGTCCTCCAGATTCCGCACCTGACCATTGAGCGCGGCGAGGTCTTTGCGTTGGTAGGCCCCAGCGGTGCGGGGAAAAGCACACTGCTGCGATTGCTGGCGTTGCTCGAAGCGCCGACCGAGGGACAGGTGCGTGTGGCGTTGCACGGGGAGCCGGTCACGCAGGCCACTGCAACCACCGCCCAACGTCGCGATCTGGCGATGGTGTTCCAACGGCCCGCGCTGCTCTCGCGCAGTGTGTATGCGAATGTGGCGTATGGGCTGCGTGTACGTGGGGAACACAACGCCCGCTCGCGCATTGAACAGGCGCTAGCGCGTGTCGCATTAGGTGATCTGGCGCGCGCCCAACCGGGGACGCTCTCCGGCGGGGAGTTGCAGCGGGTCGCGGTGGCGCGGGCGCTCGTGTTGGAACCGCGTGTTTTGTTGTTGGACGAACCTACCGCGAATCTCGACCCCTACAACGTGCGCCTGATCGAGCAGTTGGTCACCGAACAACACCAACAGCACAACACGACGATTGTCCTGATCACGCACAATGTCTTTCAAGCACAGCGTTTGGCGACGCGCGTCGCGCTGCTGTTGGATGGACAGTTGGTCGAGGTTGCGCCCACCGCGCAGTTCTTCGATGCGCCCCGCGATCCACGCACGGCGGCGTTTGTGTCAGGGGAGTTGGTGTATTAGGAAATTGGAAACACCGGGCCATACAATGACCCGGCTATAGTTCGGAAGCACCCTGAAAGGGCGCTTGTAAACCACTCCACGCGGGAAAACGAGGGCCGTTTACGGTCCTTCCGAAATGTAGCCCGGTCCTTGTAGGGCCGGGTGATCCGCGATGATTGCACGCCTACCCACGCGGCAGCGCATACTGCTGCACGATCACCTGATCGCCATCGTACTGCACCACGTTGTAGCCGGGGGGATAGTCTGTATCTGGTGCGGGACGCTCATCCCAGGGCCGCCACGTATAGCCCGACGCGAGACTCGCGACTGAGGTGTACGTGATGCCGTTGCGCACGATCTGACAGCTCCGGTGCATATGTCCGATAAACACACCGCGCAGCCGATCACGCGCCGGAAGCAGGGCCGCATGCAGGTCCGCGCCATTCACCAGGATCATGTGATCATCCAGCCAGGGCGATCCCATTTTGAACAGGGGATAGTGCAGGATCACCGTCAGCGGGGGACCGTCTGCCGCACACAGGGCGCGCACGCGCTCCAATTGCGCTGGGCGCAGCTTGCCGAGTGGGTCTTCAACGTCAGGATGCACCCCGTCCAGCACCGCGAATTGCTCACCGCGTACCTCAAATGTGTAGTCCAGCGGCGCGTCGGGATCGCCAGTCGGATCGGACGGCGCATTGAGGTATTTGCGCACCAGCACCCGGTCGTCGTGATTGCCATTCACCCAGTAGATCGGCACACGCAGTTCCGCGCTGAGCGCCGCCATGCGCTCATAAGCTGCCGCGCTTCCCTCATTGGCAATGTCACCGGTGTGCAGCACAAAATCCGGCAGTTGAGGAAAGCCGTTCACCAGTGCGA
>CBEVZO010000751.1:0-2479 GCA_965554365.1 uncultured Anaerolineae bacterium | reverse complement strand
GGCTACCGGAAGGCTATCTGACACTGGTTCCGGTGCTGGTGGTGGAGGTCATCTCGCCTACTGACCGCGCAGCAGACGTTGACGCGAAAGTGCAGGAGTGGCTGGCGTTTGGTGTGCCGCTGGTGTGGGTCGTGTATCCCAACACGGCACGCGTGTTTGTGTACACACAGGACGATGCCAGCCCGACCGTGTTCACCATGGAGAACACGATCACAGGCGGCGACTTGCTGCCGGGGTTTAACGTGGCGGTGCGGACGTTTTTCGAAACCCCCTGACCGTCAAAATCACATCACGCCATATCATACGGGAGGTCGCGCGCCTCCCGTTTTACATTCTTCAGATTTGCCCCTTGACTCTGCCCATATGTTCTGCTAGATTCGCCATAATGCCTTCTGTTTCTGTTCTGGTAATGATATTTTTTTCAGAATGGACAATAGAATTGCGAGCACATGCTGCTATTGATTGAGGCCGAACGAATACAGTTTGGCAGCAGCTCGCAGATATGAACAGAAATGATGGAGGCTGTAATGAGACGACAACCAGTAACCTCAAGCAATTTGGTGTCGGTAGGCTATGATACGGCAACACGAACTCTAGAGATCGAGTTTGACGGTGGTCGAGTCTACCAATACTATGGTGTGCCGGAAAACGTTTATCTCGGACTGATGAGCGCCGGATCACACGGACGATATTTTCACTATCATATCAAAGGCCGTTACTCAGACACTAAAGTTGGGTAGCGGCCTTTTTGATTCAAAGAAGGGCATTATGCCTACACAAAAACCGGGAGAAATCCCACAAAAACCAGGTGAATACGAGGAAGTGGGGCCACGCGGCGGGAAGATCAAGAACCCACGACGTGTGACCATCGAACCAGGAGACCGACCCTTACCCCCAACGCGGAAGCCAGGCCGCAAATGGGAACGGACCGGTCCCCCTAAAAAGTAGCATTCACGATCATACTCTCGCGAGCTGCATTTCGCCAAGTCAACGCTGATTTGGCGATTTTTGTTTCGCAGACCACGCCTCGATCACGCCGTCCGCGCCCTGTGGGATCAGCGTTTCGCACGTCATGCAGCGCCACCCCGCCTCCACCGGCACAGCATCCACCGCGCCGCAACTCGGACACCGCCACACCTCCGCGAACGGGATCGGACCGGTCACCTGGCTCATCCCCGCCTTCATGCCCCACACCAGCCGGTAATCCACCTGCCAACGCTGCACCTCCGCAATAGGCATTTCATGTTCGTCACGCAAGATGCGCGCTAACCTGTCATGCCCCCAGGTATGACCGGGCATCAGGCGCGCAGCGGTTCCCTGGCGATTGGTGATCACCAATAAGCCGCCGGGTCGCAGCACGCGCACGAGTTCGTCCAGCACGGCGCGCGGATGGTCCATGAATTCGAGCGCTTCCAGGCACGTCACGAGATCAAACGTGTCGTCGGGAAACAGCAGCGTCTCCGCCGAGTCGTGGAGCAGCGTCACACGGTCGCGGTACGGTGCGAGTTTCTCTGCGGCGACTCCCACCATCCGGCGGCTGAGGTCCAGCGCGAACACACGTCCCTGGAAGTCCGGCTGCTGCAACAACGCCAGCGGCAGGCGGCCCGTGCCGGTCGCCACATCCAGCACCAGCGGCGCGCGGATATGCGAGATCGAGTCGAGAATCGGGCGCGCAAGGTACTGGTCCTCCGTGACGGGATCGTACACTTTGATATCGTCGTAGCGCCGCGCGTAGAGATCGTAGAGCCAGATCACCGCGCCGCGTCCGAGATAGATGCCCTCCGTGGTGATCAGCAGCCACCATAGCAGCGCGACGATGGCCGTTGTGACGAGCAAAATCAGCAAGGCAGTAGTCAACGATAGCATACGGATGTTGTGCCGTCTGTGTGGTGTGCGAATCAGGATAGCAATCTGGGGCGCAATCGTACCGCATTGGGCATTGGGTGGCGAATTTAGGCGGAAATTCGAGGTTTTGGAGGCTTTGACCAAAGCTTTAATAAGCCGGGGGCGATCCGCTCAAAGTCTCTCCGGCATAACCACTTTAGTATAAAACACGGCCTCTTAGTAGCACAATGATCGGGGGTATTTGAATCGCGGTTGCATGGCACAATGGTCCCACGTTCGGAAATCGAGCCGATGAGGAGGCAATTTGATGGCTCAGCAACAACCGCAAGCACAGGAAACGTACCAGGTCGTGCCGATTGGGTATGCCCGGCAGGATGGCGCGCAGTTCTTCGTCGAGGTGCTGCCGCCGTACCGTACCGCGCTGAAACAAATGCAGCACTTCAGCCACGTCCATATCATCTGGTGGGCGAATCTGGCAGACGGCCCGGAGGAACGCGCGCTGCTCGAAGTCGAGCCGCCGTATGCGCCGGGCGTCGTGACCGGCATCTTCGCGACACGCTCGCCCGCACGTCCGAATCCGGTCGCGATCACAACCGCGCGCATCCTCAGCGTAGAGCATGACACCGGGATCGTG
>CBEVZO010000750.1:0-2480 GCA_965554365.1 uncultured Anaerolineae bacterium | reverse complement strand
ACTCCGTCCGCACCGCCGACCTGGCGAAGCTGATGGCCGACAAGCTCTAAGCCGCACACGGACACACCGTGTCGTGTTGAAACATTCACATGGGGGCACGGGCCACAGCGCCCGGCCCCTATTTTGCTGAGATAAGGAGACCCCAACCTTGAACAAGAAAACAGTGCGTGATATCGAACTGACTGGCAAGCGCGTCCTGATCCGTGTGGACTTCAATGTGCCCGTCAAAGACGGCAACGTCACCGACGCCACCCGCGTCCGCGCTGCGATCCCGACCCTGAAATACATCCTGGAACAAAAGCCGCGTTACATCGCGCTGCTGTCGCACCTGGGCCGTCCCAAAGGCGAGGCCAATCCTGCGTTTTCGCTCAAGCCGGTGGTTGCGGTATTGGCGGAACTGCTGGGTGTGGACGTAGCCTTCGCGGAAGACTGCGTGGGCGATGTGGCGACGCAGGCCGCTGCCGCGCTGCCCGAAGGTGGCGTGCTGCTGCTGGAAAACACGCGTTTTCATGTCACAGAAAAAAAGAATGACCCTGAATTCGCCGCGCAACTTGCGCAGTTGGGCGACGTATACGTTAATGATGCGTTCGGTTCCGCGCACCGCGCCCACGCCTCGACCGAGGGTGTCACGCAGCATTTGCCCGCTGTCGGCGGCTTCCTGATGCAGAAGGAGCTGGATTATCTGGTGAATGCCGTCACCGCTCCCGAACACCCATTTGTCGCGATCCTTGGCGGCGCGAAGGTGTCCGACAAAATCGCCGTGATCGAAGCACTGCTCACCAAGTGCGACAAGCTGCTGATCGGTGGCGGCATGGCGAACACGTTCTTTGCGGCGCAGGGCTACGCGATGGGCGACTCGCTCGTTGAAGCAGATGCTGTCGAAACTGCCAAGATGCTGATCGAAAAGGGCAGCGCTAAGCTGGTCCTGCCCGACAAAGTCGTGATTGCGGATGCGTTCGACAACGACGCGGCGAGCAAAGTCATCAACGCGGCGGACGACGTGCCGGAAGGTTGGCGCATTCTAGATGTCGCACCGGAGACCGTCGAAAAGTTCCGCGCAGCGCTGGCGGATGCGAAGACCGTTGTCTGGAATGGGCCAATGGGCGTGTTCGAGATGGACAACTTCGCCAAAGGCACATTTCAGGTCGCCGAGATTTTGGCTGAGTCCAGCGCGACCACCATCATCGGTGGCGGCGATTCGGCAGCGGCGGTGCAGCAGGCAGGCTTGGCGGAGCGCATGTCGCATATCTCGACCGGCGGCGGCGCGAGTCTGGAACTACTCGAAGGCAAGGCGCTGCCCGGTGTTGTGGCGCTGAACGACCAGGACTAACTCCCGATCTTCCGTACCATCATATCCGGGGGATCGGGCGTCCGATCCGCCGGATTTTACATTCTGGTAGCATTTCGTTTTCCCAACGGTAACACATCCGCCGTATAATGAGGCAAGATGTTGTGGACGTGTAACGCGATGTTCGGCAGTAGCGCAATATTTTAGAGGCGATCATGGTATTTCAAATTGGCGAAACCGTAGGTGCATACCGGATTACCGAGCAACTGGGCCAGGGCGGTATGGCAACCGTCTACAAAGGCTACCACGCCAATCTTGACCGCTACGTGGCGATCAAAGTGTTGCATCCGGCATTCAAAGAGGATCCGAATTTCCTTGAACGCTTCAAACGCGAGGCGCAGATCGTCGCCAAGCTAGAACACACGAATATCATCCCCATCTATGATTACGCCACACACAGCGGTCATCCCTATCTGGTGATGAAATACGTGGAGGGGCACACACTCAAAGCGCGGCTCAAGCGCGGGCCACTCACGTTGGATGAATCCCTGCGCATCCTGATCACCATTGCCGAGGCGCTCACCTATGCGCACCAACACGGCATTCTGCATCGCGACGTCAAGCCCTCCAACGTCATGCTGGATCAGGACGGGACGCCGTTCATGACCGATTTCGGGTTAGCCCGCATCGCCCAAGCCGGTGAATCTACGATGAGCCAGGACATGATGCTAGGCACGCCGCAATACATCTCGCCGGAGCAAGCCAAAGGCCTGCATGACCTGGGACCCAGCACCGATATTTACTCGTTCGGCGTGATGTTGTACGAAATTGTGGTGGGGCGCGTGCCCTTCAATGCTGATACGCCGTATGCGATTGTCCACGACCACATCTACAAACCGCTGCCGCTGCCCACACAAGTGAACCCACAAGTTCCGCCTGAAATTGAGCGCGTGCTGCTGCGCGCACTCGATAAGGAGCCAGAAGCGCGCTACGAGTCGGCTGTCGCCATGATCGCGGCGTTCTGTCAGGCGGTGCAGGACGCGGGCATGACCGAGATTAGCGCCGCCCGCTACCGCCCGGAGGAGTTCGCTGTCTCCTCGACCGCCGCCACCGTACCGCCTGATGCCAGTGCAGTGCCAGCCGCCGCACAACCTGTCTCGCCTGCGCCGGGATCAACGCCTGTCTATGTAGG